>DAOLYL010000161.1:0-5368 GCA_035425765.1 Flavobacterium sp.
CAGATGTTCGTTTTGTAATTCACCACGATATTCCAAAATCATTAGAAAGTTATTACCAAGAAACTGGTCGTGCTGGTCGTGATGGTGGTGAAGGTCATTGTTTGGCTTACTATTCGTATAAAGATGTGGAAAAATTAGAAAAATTCATGTCAGGAAAACCAGTAGCCGAACAAGAAATTGGTTTTGCACTTTTACAAGAAGTTGTTGCTTATGCTGAGACTTCTATTTCTCGACGTAAATTTTTATTACATTATTTTGGAGAAGAATTTGATAGCGAAACTGGCGAAGGTGCTGATATGGATGACAATGTTCGTAATCCAAAAGTAAAAGTTGAAGCAAAAGATAATGTCAAAAAACTTTTAGAAGTAGTTCGCGATACCAAACATTTGTATAAATCAAAAGAAATTGTTTTCACTTTAATTGGAAGAGTTAACGCTACGATAAAAGCACACAGAACTGATACGCAAAGTTTTTTTGGATGTGGAAATGACCAGGAAGAACGTTATTGGATGGCGTTAATTCGTCAAGTTTTGGTAGATGGAATGCTTACTAAGGATATTGAAACGTATGGAATTTTAAAAATTTCTGATAAAGGACACGATTTTATCAAAAATCCAACTTCGTTCATGATGTCTGAAGACCATGAGTATAACGAAGCAGAAGATGATGCCATTGTAACAGCTGCAAAATCAACTGGAACAGCCGATGAAGCATTGATGGCAATGTTACGTGATTTGAGAAAAAAGGAAGCAAAAAAACTTGGTGTTCCGCCATTTGTTGTTTTTCAAGATCCGTCTTTAGAAGATATGGCTTTGAAATATCCAATAACTATGGATGAATTAATTAATATTCATGGAGTTGGTGAAGGAAAAGCAAAGAAATATGGAACTGCTTTTGTTAATTTAATTGCAAGATATGTAGAAGATAACGATATCATTCGTCCAGATGATTTAGTTGTGAAATCTACTGGAGCAAATTCTGCCAACAAATTATATATCATTCAAAACATTGATCGAAAACTTTCTTTGGAAGACATTGCCAAAGCCAAAGGAATGAAAATGGACGATTTGATTAAAGAAATGGAACAAATAGTCTATTCAGGAACAAAACTGAATATTAAATATTGGATAAACGAAATTCTTGATGATGATCAACAAGAAGAAATCCATGAATATTATATGGATTCTGAATCGGATAATATAGAAACAGCGCTTGCTGCATTTGATGGTGATTATGATATTCAGGAGTTGCGATTGATGCGAATAAAATTTATCAGCGAAGTAGCTAATTAAAAAGTTCTATTTCGAAATTATATGGAATTATTTTTCTTTATTCTTTAAAAAACAAAATCGGCTACTTTATGAGTAGCCGATTTTTAGTTGAATGAAGTTTGGTTTTATCTTTTGATAACTTGAAGGGTTTTTGTTTTTCCTTCTTGAGAAACAGTTACATTATAAACTCCAGTTGGATAACCATTACCAATTTCTGCATTTGATAAATTAGTGTAATTAACCGCTTTGTTTTCGATTAATCTTCCAATCATATCATATACTTTAATTAGAACATCTGCCGAACTATTGGTTTGAATGTCTAATTTAAATGTTTCAGAATATGGATTTGGATAAGCTACAACTTTTGTTAATGAATCTGAAAATGTAGGATTTCCTAATTCACATTCTTCAGCTGTTTGAACTGTTGCAATAACAGGAATTCTTGCAGATGAACATACTTCAGTAACATCCCAATCAAAGAAAAAGTTATAACTATATGTATCGATAAAACCGTTGTTAATATCTCCAATTATAGATACAGCACCATTATTTACAGGAAATGGACTTGGAAATGGACTAACATAAGCCAAAGCATTATCATAAGAAGCACCATCAGTAATTTCAAGAGAATAATTATTTCCAGCTGGTAATGAGTAATTAAGAGTAATAGTTTGTGCAGTAGTTGTTGGAGACCAACCAGAAGCAGCATCTGGAGTAAAAATCACTTCAGAAGTTCCTGGAACTTGAACACCATTTTGGAATACTTTAATTGTAATTGGAGCTACGCCAGTTCCTCCAGGATTTTGTTGAGGATAAACTTTAACAGAATTCAAAATAATTGAATTTCCTAAATTAAACACCAAACCTCTGTTTAAACCACCAGAACCGTATCCGTCATTAGTATAAGTTAATCCAGCAGTAGCATTAGAGGTAGTTTCTGTTCCAGCATAGAAAGTTGTAGTTTCTGTAATTACTGGTGTTGTAAATGTATTTCCAGTTCCAAGTGCTGTTCCGCCAACTTGTGTTTCATACCATTTTACATCACCTGAAGATGAAGTTGCAGATAAAGTTGCAGTATCAATTGGCATACAAATAGTTGCAGGCGTTGTAGAAACAATAGTATTGTTTAGTGTTAATTGAATTGCTGTTGAAGCTACAGTTGACGAACTAAATGAACAAGTAACATTACAACGATAATAAGTATCTTGAAGTGGTGTAACAGAACAAGTCGTAGCAGTTTCTCCATCAATATCAGTATAGTTAGAATCTGATGTTGAACTTTGCCATTGATATGTAATTCCTTCACCAACAATGATATTTTCTAGACTTAATGTAACTGATTTTCCTCCACAAACAACTGTTTCTGAAGCTAGTGTATTTCCTGGAGTAATTGTTGTACATTCTGCCTGTCTAGCTGTAGAAAAATAACCGTTAAAATTAGCAAAAGGTAATGGTTCACTAGTTGAAGTTAAAGTGTTAGGTGTTCCAGTAACAAAAGTTGAAGTTATACCAAAATCATTATCATAAACTCCATTAGCAGTTGGTGCTTGAACAATTATGCTACTTTCAATTGCATTTGCATCAGCAACACTTATATTGAAATCGATTACTGTTCCAGCTGTTTTAGAAACTTCCCATCTGTTTTGGCTTAAATGAGCAATATTTGAAGATTCAGTTCCTGAGTTAGTTTCAAAAGCTTCTACTTTTAAATTTGTTCCAGGACTGCCAAATGAACCAGCAGGAGTTGTTACTGCTACCCAAATTGGAGCATAAGATGATTTTCCAACAGGAAAAAAGAATTTATCTATAAAACCAGAACCATTTGTTAAATCATTTGCATTTTGTCCACCACCAATATCTTTTGCAAATGGACCATCAATATAACATGTTTCTCCAAAGTTTCCTATTACAGATGTTGTATAAGACATTGCTGGAGCTCCAATTTTTAGTACGCTTGTTGCAGATGTGTGAATGATTCCATCTGTCATGTTTATACCAACAACTACGTTAAATGGTACTAAGAAAGTTACACCTTCTGAACTAGTATTGTTTACTCTAAGTTGAGAAACAGAACCTGTATTAGCTGGAGTATTTAGCATTACATCAGTTTGTGCATTAAATGTTCCTGTTCCAGAAATAGTTTGTGGTTTTGACGTAGCAACATAATTTCCATCAATAAAATTTCCAAAAGTTGTAGTATTATATAAATTTAATTCACCATTGTTTGTAATGTTTCCACCAAAATAAGTCTCCACGCCAGCGCCTTTTACTTTTCCTTGTGTGATTGTAAAATCATTTTGAACATTCATTGTAGATGAACCACTTGGATTGCTTGAATCTAAATTAACAAAACGATTTGTAGCATCTGGAGCATTAATAATTAAGTTATTTAATGATAAAGTTCCACTATTAGCTCTAAAACTACAATTAAATCCATTCGTAGTTACAACACTTTTTTGAGTAGAAATACCATCACCTATTTGTAATGTATGGTTTTCTCCAGCTGCATAGTTATTGCTTGAATCATATATAAAGGTCGAAGGCGAATTAGTAACATTATAGAAAGTTAATTCTAATGGTAAACTTAATCCTGTTTCTGGTAAACTTGGACTAGTATTAATTGAACCATCAAAATTGATATTTGCAATTGTAGTTCCAGCAGGAATACCTGCGCCAACAACAACTTGTCCAACTGATAATCCATCAATTGAATCTAAAGTAACACTTGTTGGATACCAACAAAACCATCCAACGCAAG
The DNA here is from genome assembly GCA_035425765.1 of Flavobacterium sp. Classification (GTDB taxonomy): domain Bacteria; phylum Bacteroidota; class Bacteroidia; order Flavobacteriales; family Flavobacteriaceae; genus Flavobacterium. Next base: position 4,030 of record DAOLYL010000161.1, read on the forward strand.
GAACAATAGCAGTAGCTGTATGAGTTGTTGCTATAGTTGCGCTTGAAACAGCTGGATCTACTATAGTTATTTTTCCTCCTGTTAAGTTTAATGTAGCATTTCCAATTTTAAAAAGCGTTTGGTCAATACTTGTTGCAGCATCACCATTATTATTTCCATCTACAATGATATCACCACCAGTTTGATTGAATGTACTTCCATCAGCATGAACTACATTACCATTAACAACTAAAGAACCAGAATTAATGGTGAAAGTTCCGCCATTGAAAAAAGTAGCGTTATTATTAGTACAACCAACGGTTAATGTTGAAGATTCGTTAATTAAAGTTGCTCCGGCAGAAATATTCACACCAGTTGCTGAACTTGCAGAGTTGATAGTTATGGAATGTCCAGAAAGTAGGGTTACTGTATCACTACATGTTGGAATACTATTGCTACTCCAAGTTGATGCGTCATTCCAATTTCCTGATTGAACAGATGTTACTGGAGTATCTAGAAGAGCATTATAACCTATTTGAAAAATATTTTCTAAATCAGAATCAGAAAGACCAATTCTAGTTGCAAAAGGAGTGATAGTTCCTGATTGATGATTTCCAATGGTTGTCCCGTCTGTCTTAACAATTCTAGAATTACCATTTTTAATTAAATAAGCATCTTGAGCAGAAAAAGCTATCGAATGATTTCCAATTGGAAATGAATAAGTAGCATCTTTTGAAACAACCCAAGCGCTTTCATAAATATCAGTTACAGTATAAGTTCCATCTGCAATTGAAAACCCTGAAGAAACTCCAGATGCATCATAATATGATACAGAAAGTTCTCCTGAAACAGCCGAAGACGTGTTATCATTTGGTCTGACAATATAAGCAGCTCTGCTTTTGCCTTCAGGGTTGATGAAAGGAAAAAGAGCATTATTATTGTTGTAATCTGTACCTGAAGTTATAGCAGGAAAGTTATCATAGCTTCCATACCATCTTCCAATTGTACCTGTTAGAAAACCATTTCCAGCGGTGCAATTAGTCGTAGCAGAACCATAGTTTCCAATCGTCATTTTATTTTCTCCTAAATCAACACGTCCATTTGCTAATGTTAATACACTTTTAATTTTGATATTGTCAAATTCCCAAACCACATTTGGAGTTGAAGAACTTAAATTGTCAACAATTAATTGATTTATAACAGCACCAGTATTTGTATTTTCAGTTACATATAAAGTTCCTCCAAAAGTACCCAAACCACTTACAGTTTGAACAGTAGTTCCGTTTAACAGTAAAGCACCTTCAGGAATATGACTTGCACCAATAGATAAATCTATTCTACCATTATTTATAATATTTCC
>DAOLYL010000162.1:0-5367 GCA_035425765.1 Flavobacterium sp.
AATGGTATCATCAAAGTTTCTGCAACCGATAAAGGAACAGGAAAATCTCATGATATTCGTATAGAAGCTTCATCTGGTTTAACTCCAGAAGAAATCGAAAGAATGAAAAAAGATGCTGAAATGAATGCTGAAAGCGATAGAATTGCGAAAGAAAAAGCAGAAAAATTAAACGAAGCTGACAGTATGATTTTCCAAACAGAAAGTCAATTGAAAGAGTTAGGTGATAAATTATCTGACGAACACAAAACAGCTATCGAATATGCTTTAACCGAACTTAGAATGGCACATCAATCACAAGATTTAGACGCTATTCAAAAAGGTCTTGACAATGTAAACGCTGCTTGGAAAGTTGCTACAGAAGCAATGTATGCTCAAGGCGATGCAGGTCAAGCGCAAGAAGCACAACCACAAGCTGATGCTCAAGGTGATAATACACAGGACGTTGAGTTTGAAGAAGTGAAATAATAAAATTTTTATTATAGTTTTAGAAACCGAGTTAGATATAACTCGGTTTTTTTTATCTTTTTAGTGTAACGTGACCTATTTTAGTAAAAACTTTATCAACAGATATTCTATACCAATAATCATTTGATGGCAAAGGTTCTCCATTGAAGGTTCCATCCCATGATATATTTTTAGAATTAAGTAATGTTATTAGTTTTCCAAATCGATCAAAAATCATAATTTCAATCGGAAGTCTTTCAATTCCAATAACGCTGAAAGTATCATTATAACCATCATAGTTTGGTGTAAAGAAAGATGGAGGCAATAAAAGTAAATATTGCTCAATATCATAACCACATTGGATAGCATCGCGTACATAAACTGTTATAATTCCAGAATTTACATTTTCAAAAACATTTGATACTTGCCAATTTATATTATCTATAGAATATTCGAAGTAATCATCAGTTTCCATATTTACAATTACGGTTGAACCAATGTTAGTAATTGATGCAATTTCGGGAGCAATATATCCTGTAACTACAAAAGTTCTAGTTGCAGCACAATCTGATTGATTACGAACTGTAACAGTATATATATTCGGTTCTGATGCTATAACTATTTGAGTATTTCCAATATTTGGGCTCCATTCATAAATTGCATTTGATAAACCTGCATCAAGTTCGACTGTTTCTCCACCACAAATCATCACAGAATCAGGATCAGGAGGTAATAAATCAACACCAAATTCCCATGTAAGAGTAACAGCAGTTCTTAAAGACTGAAAACATGGTGTTCCAGAAATAGATGCTTGGGCATAATAAGTTCCTGGTCCTGGAGGTGTGTATGATATTGAGTTACTCATAACAATATTGCCGTTCGTAGGAGAATCATACCAATCAATTGTTATACCATCAACTGGAAAAACAACTAATGGAGGTATTGAAGAATTACCACAAGCTACTCTATCTCCCCAACTTGCAGGTGGACTTATAATTAAAGCTCTTAATAAAAAAGTATTTGAAACCCAAAAACAACTTGAACTATTTAAGTTAATTATGCTTGATGCAATTTTTACTCGATAATAAGTTACGGTTGAAATATTAGTCAAAACAAGAGTATCTTCAGTTTCTCCTAACATATCATTCCAATTAACTCCATCAACACTTGATTGCCATCTGCGCGCATGTGCGCTAGATCCAGAATAATTTAACTGTAATGTCAAATCAGCTGGAAGCTCTCTTTCGCAAATTGTGACTTCATTTCCTGTATATTCAAGAGATTGTATTGTTGCTAAATTCCCGCATGATTTTAATTCAATTTCATCAATTGCAATATCATTTCCGCATCCAGATGTTGTATTGTTGTTAATTATTTTTATTAGTACTTCTGTTTGTCCAGTTTGAGTAGTGAAAAGTAATCCATAATTTTGAAAATTTAATGTTGGAGTATTTTGAATGTTACCAGTTTCAATTTCAAACAATAGCTCTGATTGATTGATATTCCATACCTGAAGCTTTAAGTTTACTGGACTACCTTGGTCACTACATAATTGAGAGTTTGGATTATATAAAGCAGCTGCCCACAATGAAAACTGATAATTTGTTTCAGAACATAAATTATAAATTCGTTTTTGATAAATAATTTTAGATTCTTCATTAGCATTAACAAGAAGCATTTTACCATTAATATTTTTTAAAGAATATGTCCAATCATTAGGTCTTAAATGCCATAATAACTGTTCACCGGGATTTGGTAATGTGGTTAACCCTGGATATGTATTGTTGCATATTGTGTATTCACCTTCGTTAGGGAAAATTGTGCTATAAGTGTAAGTTGTAGTTCCCGAAGCTAATGCGTCTCCAATTCCAGTATCTTCTCCAAAATCTTCATGAAAAATGGGTGTACCACTGCTTCCTGAGCAAAGATTTGATTGCCCATTGAGAGATCCAGAATAAATTATAAAAAGTATGAGTTTGAAGAAACGCTTCATTAAATAAAAAATTAATTTGTGAAAATAAAAAAAAAGTGGTAAAAAATGTTAAAATAAAGCCATTTAACAAATGACTTTATTATAATTCTATTCGAAAAGATAATTTGGTATATTGGCAATCTATTAAAATAAAAATCATTTATGAAACAACTACTAATTCTTTTAGCCATTGCATTATCAACAACTACAGGTTTTGCACAAAAGAAAAAAACACCAGTAAAATCTACAAAAACAGCTACGACATCTTCAACTGCAAAAGTGGATAATTTAACTGCCGAAATCAAAGGAAAAACATTTCAATTAACCATTGCCGAAAAAGGAAAAGCCGCTGATGCAATCACAGTAAAAGAATTGGTTGGCGATGTAAAACCTTCAGATATAAAATTATCAAGTTTTACTGGAAGCGGAACAAAATTGTATTTATTGCAATGGACAGAGAAAAGCAATATCAAAACCGATTTAAAAACCGAAGATATCACGATGATTTATTCGGTGATTTATGAAATTCCTAATAAAAAGCAAGTGTTTTCAAACTATCAAAAAACGACTAATATTGTTGAAAAAGTATTTTTAGACCGAAATAAAACCGCTTCTGAAACTCAAGAAAAAGTGAGAAGAGAAGGTTTTGAATTCATTCTAAATTCTGATGGTTCAGTTGTTCAAAAAGGTAAAACACAACAAAATAATTGGACATACGATGTTGCAAAACAAGAATTTGTTGATACAAAGAAGAAAAAATAAAGAATAAAAAAATCCCGAATGTGAATTCGGGATTTTTTTTATAAAAATCTGTGACAATCTGTTAAATCCGTGTCATCTGTGTTCTAAATAAAAGAATACAAATTACTCACTAACCTTAATTTCAAATGCTTTATCCCAATTTTTTCCAGTAACGAAAATAGTTTTAGTTTTTGGATTATAAGCAATTCCGTTGAGAACTTCGGCTTCTGGATTGGTTACTTTTGTTCTCAAAGCCGATAAATCCAAAACCGCTTCAACTGCACCAGATGAAGGATTGACTACAGCTACAGCATCTCTTTGCCAAATATTGCCATAGATTTTTCCCTCTATCCACTCGATTTCGTTAACACTTTTTATTTTGCTTTCATTCGTGTAAACATTAATATAGTCAATTAGTTTTTGAGTTTCTGGATCCATTCTCCAAATTTTCTCCGTTCCGTCCGATTGATAAAGATATTTTCCATCATTGGTCAAACCCCAACCTTCAATTTTTTTATCATAAGCAAAAGACTTGATTTTTTTCATCGTTTTAGCATCATAAACAAAACCTTCGGCGTTTTGCCAAGTTAACTGATAAATTTTGTCATTGATAACCGTAATTCCTTCACCAAAATACTGTTGGTCTAAATCTACTTTTTTATAAGTTTTTCCAGTTTTGAAATCGGTTTTTGCTACATATGATTTTCCGTTTTGTCCCGTACTTTCAATTAAAGTATCGTTATAAAATTCATATCCTTGCGTAAAAGCATTAGAGTCGTGTGGATAAGTATTTACTATAGTGTATTTTAATAATTTTGGAGCAGTATCAGCAACTAATTCCACACGAGTTGTAGTAGAAATGGTGTCACCTTCAAAATAAACCAATGCTCTCAAATTTTGATAGCCTAGTTTTTTACCTTTTAAATCAATTGTAGCTTTTCCATTTCCTTTTGCGGAAGTTATCTTTTCATTATTAGAAAAGTAAATAATGCTGTCAATTGTTTTATTTTTGGAGTTTAAAAGTTCCAAATTTATCTTTTCGGTTGAATTATATTTCGACTTCAAAACGTTTTCATTGAAGCTAAAATAGGTTTCTCTGTCTTTTGGGTCATCACCACAATTAGCTAAAGTTAACGCTAATAAAATGGTTACTAATAGTTTATAATTTTTCATTCGTGTTAAATAATTTTATCCACACAAATATATTTATAAAGCTCTTAAATTCTTGCAAAAAAATAAAAAGATTGTATCTTTGCATTGGCAAGTCCTACACGACCAGCTCCTGCAAAATCCTCCAGGATGGGAACATAGCAAAGGTATGTGGTTGAGCGGTGCGATGTAGGTCGCTTGCCATTTTTTTATAAAATTAAGTCTTCCCAATAGGAAGATTTTTTTGTTTAAAGAAGTTAATAATTCTATCTTCGTGCTATGAGTAAAGTAGTTTTAATTACTGGCGGTTCATCTGGAATTGGAAAAGCAATTGGTGAGTTTTTGTTTCATAAAGGTTTTACAGTTTACGGAACGAGTAGAAATCCCGAAAAAATAGCCAATTCGTTATTTCCATTGATTGCATTAGATGTTCGTAATGTGGAAAGTATAAAACACGCAATTGGAAAAATCATTTCAATTTCTCACCGAATTGATGTAGTGATAAACAATGCTGGTGTTGGAATTACTGGACCAATTGAAGAAATTCCGACAGAAGAAATCAAAAACAATTTCGAAACTAATTTCTTTGGACCAATAGAAGTTATTAAAGCTGTTCTGCCACAAATGCGAGAACAAAATTCGGGTTTAATAATTAATATAACTTCCATTGCTGGATATATGGGTTTACCTTATAGAGGTGTTTATTCAGCTTCAAAAGGCGCTCTTGAAATTATTACCGAATCTATTAGCATGGAAGTAAAAAACTTTGGTGTTGACATAGTTAATGTTGCGCCAGGCGATTTTGCTACAAATATTGCTTCTGGACGATATCATGCTCCAGTTGTAAAAGGTTCAGCTTATGAGAAACCCTATGGAAATACACTAAAACAAATGGACGAACATGTTGACAGTGGAAGCAATCCAGATGAAATGGCAATGGCTATTTATCAGATTATAAATGATAAAAATCCTAAACTTCATTACAAAGTAGGAGCGTTTATGCAAAAATTCTCGATTGTTTTAAAGCGAATTTTGCCCGACAGAGTTTATGAAAAGATGTT
>DAOLYL010000163.1:0-5316 GCA_035425765.1 Flavobacterium sp.
ATCGAAAGAGTGGTTTTAAATGGAAATGCACGAGCATATGGTTTAGAAGTTTTATTCCGAAAAAACACAGGTCAATTTAAAGGTTGGCTTTCTTATACACTTTCTAGAACCGAACAACAAGTTGAAGGCAGAACGCCACTTGAAACGGGAATTAATAACGGCGATTGGTATAAAACAGGTTTTGATAAAACCCATAATCTATCATTAGTTGGAAATTATAAGTTAAACGAAAAATGGCGATTTGGTGCCAATTTCATTTTTCAAACTGGACAACCAGTAACTTTCCCTGACGGACAATATGAATACGAAGGAATTACGGTTCCAAATTTCAGTTCGAGAAACGAAAACAACTTGCCTTCTTATCATCGATTGGATGTTTCAGCAACGCTAACTCCGAGAAAAAATAAAGGTCGAAAATGGCAAGCAGAATGGGTTTTTGGAATTTATAATATCTACAACCGCATGAATGCAGCGTCAATTACGTTCAGACAAGACAAAGAAACCGCTTCAAACGAAGCCATTCGATTATCAATTTTTGGATTTGTTCCGAGTGCAACCTATAACATCAAATTTTAAGCTATGAAAAAGTTATCCTATATATCAATAATCTTACTATTGCTAATTTTTACTTCGTGTGAAAAAGTGATTGACGTTGATTTAGAAAATGGCGAACCACGATTGGTCATCGAAGCTTCCATCAATTGGTTTGCTGATACTGACGGAAGTGAACAACGCATAAAACTTTCTACTACAACCGATTATTTTTCAAATACTATTCCAGCAGTTTCTGGAGCAACCGTTTTTATAACCAATAGTTCGGCTCAAGTGTTTACTTTTGTTGAAGAAGAAACTGCCGGAATATACAAATGTTATGATTTTGTTCCTGTTGTAAACGAAACCTATGCATTGACAGTAATTCACGAAGGTGAAACCTATACTTCTATCGAAAAACTACTAAATACTCCAGTAATTTCTAGAGTGGAACAAAAAGACGATGGCGGATTTATTGGCGAAGACATCGAAGTAAAATTCTTTTTTGATGATTTAGAAAACGAAACCAATCACTATTTTTTAAAAATTGAAGATCCATATAAAGTAATTCCAGAATATGGCGTTCTTGAAGATAAATTCTTTGAAAATAATGAAATGTTTGGACTTTATTTTAGCGAAGATTTAAAAGCTGGCGACACATTAAAATGCACTTTAAACGGCGTTACTCTAAACTATTACAACTATATGAATATTCTTTTAGCCCAAACCGGAACCAATAGCGCTGGACCATTTTCCACGCCAACATCTACCGTTAGAGGAAATATTGTAAACCAAACTAATTTTGATAACTTTGCTTTGGGCTATTTTCGATTGAGTAAAACCGAGGTTAAAGAATATGTTATTCAATAAATTGAAAAGATTTTAGATTATATTTAAAATCTAATATCTAAAATCTAATATTTAAAAATGTCATCACACCACATTGTTCGCGACGACCAAGAACCAGCTTTAATTATTGCTAATGGTGCCGAATGCAGTAGCGAACTCTTAGGACAACTTTTAGAATGGTCACCAATTGTGATTGTGCTCGATAGCGCAATGGAACGCGTTATTAATTTAGGAATAAAAGTTGATGTGCTGTTAGGCGATTTTGATGGCGATTTTAATCCCGAAATTTATAAAGAAAAACAGTTTCCGCTAGAAATAGTTCATGCACCAAATCAAGACAAAACCGATTTAGAAAAAGCATTTGATTATTTAATTGAAAAAGGACACAAAGCGGTAAACGTCATTTGGGCAACAGGAAAACGCGCCGATCATACCATTACAAATATCACAAATATTGTAAGTTATCGAAACAAACTGAAAATCGTTATTCTAGACGATCATTCCAAAGTTTTTTTATTACCAAATAAATTTGAAAAATGGTACACAAAAAACACTCCAATTTCATTAATTCCTATTGGAAAAGTTGCCGGAATTACAACAAATAATTTATTCTATCCATTAAATAATGAAGAACTTACCATTGGTTACAGAACAGGAAGCAGCAATCGTGTAACCGAAGACGGAATTGTAAAAATCGAACATCAAAATGGCGATTTATTGCTAATGGAATGTTGGGATAATTAAATTTACCCGTATTTCTTTATGTAGACTAAAAACAAATAATCGCTCTTAATCAATCCTTAAGGTTCTTTATTGTTGCTGTTTTTAAATTTCATATACCTTTATTTAAAATTAAAGTATATGAAAAAAATCACTTTGTTTATAGTCCTATTTTTTAGCATTCTAATAAACGCTCAAGAAACAAAAACGCTACAAAATTCTTTTAACCAAGCAAAACAAGAAAACAAAAAAGTACTATTCTATTTCTCAGGTTCCGATTGGTGTTCGCCTTGTGTAAAGTTCAAAAAAAACTACATCGAAACGGAAATCTTTAAGGAATTTGCTCAAAAAAATTTAATCCTTTTTAATGCCGACTTTCCCAAACTGAAAAAAAATCAATTATCAAAAGAGCAAACTACCGAAAACGAGCTGCTTGCTGAAAAATACAATTCCAAAGGACTTTTTCCACTAATACTTCTTTTAGACCAAAACGGTACTATTTTAAAAAAATGGGAAAAAGCACCATCAGAAACTTTAGAAGAATTTATCGCTCAATTACAATAGAATTTTCCTGAGATGTTGTTCAAAAAAAACATACGATTAATGGGTAATCAATTCGAATTCACTCTGATTGATGAAAATGAAAATCGTGCGGAAGAAAACTTTGAAATTGCTATTGAAGAAATCAGAAGAATTGAAACGCTTTTAACCACGTTCTCCGATACTAGCATTACATACAAAATAAACGAAAATGCAGGTATAAAACCTATCGAAGTGGATAATGAAGTTTTTGAATTGATAAAAAGATGTCAATTTATTTCTAAGATTACGCAAGGTGCTTTTGACATCAGTTACGGGAGTTTAGATAAACGATTTTGGAATTTTGATTTGAAAATGACTTCACTTCCTGAACCTGAAACCGCTAAAAAAGCGGTAGCATTAATCAATTATGAAAACATTCTTTTAGACGAAAATAACAAAACCGTTTTTTTAAAGAATAAAGGAATGCGAATTGGTTTTGGTGGCATTGGTAAAGGTTATGCTGCCGAAATGGCAAAGAAAAAACTCATTGAAAATAATGTTCTAAACGGTATTGTAAATGCATCAGGCGATTTATCCGCTTGGGGTTTTCAAGAAAATGGAGAAGCTTGGACTATCGGTGTTGCTGATCCTAATCAAAGGAAATCCATTTTTTCTACGTTTAAAATTACGAATAAAGCAGTGGCAACATCTGGTAACTATGAAAAATTTATTGTGATTGACAACAAACGTTATTCGCATACTATAGATCCAAAAACTGGTTATCCAATTTCGGGTATCAAAAGCGTTACTATTCTTGCTGACAATGCCGAGATAGCTGATGCACTTGCAACTCCTGTAACCGTTATGGGAATTGAAGTTGGATTAAATTTTATAAATCAATTGAAGACGATTGGTTGCATCATTATTGACGATAATGATAAAACCTATTTCTCCAAAAATATTACTATTAACTAATACCTCAAACCAATGAAAAAGACGTTTATTGCTTTTCTTTCGCTAGTTGCCTTTTGCTCTTGTAGCTCCGTGAAAGAATACCAAAAATCAAAAATTAATGATGCTGAAATGGCATTGACCGCAAAAAAAACCGAAAAATTTGAAAATACTTTTCAACTCTACAGAGAAGCAAGTTCAGGTGCCAACGGTGGAAAAACTGGCGGCGGATGTGGTTGTAATTAATTTATAATTCAAAAATGAAAAAAAGATTAATTACAGCAGCATGTTTGGCTTTTTTGTTTACACATCAAGGTAAAGCGCAAAATGACAGTATTTCTAGCAATTACAAAAAACAAAAGCTAAAAATAGAAGAAATCAATTTCATCACAAGTTATTATAAACAAGACGGAAATAATTCTGCCGTAACTGGTGGTGAAGGAACAGAAAAATTAACGGATATTGCTACTAATTTTGAAGTTATTTTATCAAAAAAAGACAAACGAAATAATGTCCATACAATAGATTTAAATGTGGGTATCGATAGTTATTCCTCTGCTTCTTCTGATAAAATTGACCCGAGCACAGTTACTTCGGCTTCGTATCAAGATATACGAATTTATCCTTCAGCAAATTACAGTTATGAAAACGAAGAAAAGAAAACAGTTTATAATGCTGGAGTTTCATTTTCTGCCGAATATGATTATTTTTCAATTGGTGCCAATGTTGGTTTTGCAAAAACTTCCAAAGACAACAATCGCGAATTCTCCGTTAAAGGAATGGCTTTTTTTGATACTTGGAAAGTAATTTTACCAATTGAACTTCGGAATAATCCATCCGATAATGATGCAAGGCACAACGATTCAAAACCGAGGAATTCCTATAATCTTGGACTAGCGTTGTCACAAGTAATCAATAAAAATTTTCAAATTGCATTACTTGCTGACATTGGTTATCAAGAAGGACTTTTGGCGACTAAATTTAATCGTGTCTATTTTGAAGACCTTTCTGTACGTTCTGAAAAATTACCAAATACACGTTTCAAAATCCCAATTGGAATTCGTGGAAATTATTTCCTGAATGATAAAATTGTGCTTAGAACTTTTTATAGATATTATTACGATAATTGGAATATCAATTCACATACCTTTAGTTTTGAACCAAGTTATAAGTTAACCGAATTCTCCTCTTTATCAATTCCTTATCGATTTTATCAGCAAAGTCAAGCCAAGTATTTTGATGCCAAAAATCAACACGAACTCACCAATGAATATTACACAAGTGATTATGATTTATCAAAATTCTCCAGTAATATGATTGGTTTAGGTTATCATGTTGTGGACAGTAATAAAGGAATTTTTAATATCAAACGAATTCACAGTTTCGACATTCGATATGGATATTACACCAGAACTGATGGATTGGACTCACATATTATCACTTTGGCGCTACAATTCAAATAGATTTAAAAACCATTAATAACGAACCATCGAGAAATAAATAAATCTCGATGGTTTTTTTATTTTATGCAGATAAAATGCTATGAATTTTACTGTTGTCCAACCCATACTAATTCCCTATATTTGGTATTGAGAAATGACAAAATGAAGAACAAAATAATTCCCGAAAAAACAACACTACATCCTAGAAATCCTCATAGATTTAGATACGATTTTGAAAAATTAATCTACAATTATCCTATTTTAAAAAATTATATTTTCGTCAATGAATTTGATGTTGACC
>DAOLYL010000164.1:0-5258 GCA_035425765.1 Flavobacterium sp.
TTGAATGGCATCCAAATCGATTTGAATTCCTGCAGGACAACCATCGATAATTCCGCCAAGTGCTTCGCCGTGAGATTCTCCAAATGTGGTTAATCTAAAAAGTGTTCCATAACTATTTCCTGCCATAATTATTTTGTTTTGAACAAATATAAACATTGTAAAGTGTTAATAAAATAATATTGATTCAAAACTTAATAATAGGATAAAATCTAGTTAACATGAATTCTGCTAATTTGTAGAACTTTAAATTAGAACAACTTGAAAAAGAGAAAATTAGACTTAGTTGTTATTTCAGATGTTCATCTTGGTACTTTTGGTTCACATGCTACTGAACTTTGTTACTATCTGAACACTATAAAACCAAAAACATTAGTTCTAAATGGCGACATAATTGATATTTGGCAATTTAGAAAATCGTATTTTCCAAAATCACATTTAAAAGTCATTAAAAAAATAATTGATTTAGCAGCAAAAGGAACTAAAGTATATTATGTTACTGGAAATCATGATGAGTTTTTAAGAAAATTTAGTGACACTTCTATCGGAAATTTTTCTGTAGTTGATAAATTAGTGCTTGACCTTGATGGTGAAAAAGCATGGATTTTTCATGGAGATGTTTTCGACGCATCGGTTCAACATTCTAAATGGATTGCTAAATTGGGTGGTTATGGTTATGATTATTTGATTTTAATCAACCGATTCGTCAATTGGTGTTTGAAAAAGATAGGTAAAGAGCCATATTCTTTTTCTAAAAAAATAAAAGCCAGTGTAAAAAAAGCGGTCAAACATATTTCTGATTTTGAAAATACTGCAACTGAGTTAGCAATTGAAAAAGAGTATGATTATGTAATATGCGGACACATCCATGAGCCAAAAATGCTTAGAAAAGAAACAAAAATCGGTAGTACAATGTATTTGAATTCAGGTGATTGGGTTGAGAATTTAACGGCGCTAGAATACAATAAAAAAAGATGGAAACTTTATCGATATGAAGAACATACCGAAAAAGAAGAGGAAGATTTTTTTGAAATGGACGATTTAATCAAACATCAATTAGTAGCTTCAATCATTATTCATAAAGAAATTTAAGACGATTTTAATAAAAAAAAACGAGTTTGGCACAATTTTTAATACATCTTTGCGTTATAACATAATAACGTTAAATTAAACTTATGAAAAAAATCGTTTTATCTGCTTTAATGCTACTAGGATTAGCATTTAGCGCACAAGCACAAGACATTTCAAAAAATGCATTAGGATTGCGTTTAGGTGACAACGACGGATTTGGTGGTGAAGTATCCTACCAAAGAGGATTAGGCGACAACAACCGTTTAGAATTAGATTTAGGTTGGAGAAGTAGTAAAAATGTTGATGCTTTTAAATTGGTTGGTCTATACCAATGGGTTTGGAACATTGATGGAGGTTTTAATTGGTACGCTGGTGTTGGTGGTGGAGTTGGAAGTTGGAGTTATGATTATTCTGGTGCTAATGATAGTGGAACTATTCTTCTTGCTGCTGGAGATTTAGGTATTGAGTACAACTTTAAAGAAGTGCCAATTCAATTATCTTTAGATTTAAGACCAGAACTTTATTTTAACTCTGATGATTATAGAGAAGATAATTTTGGTCCAGATATCGCTTTAGGAATTAGATATAGATTCTAATTTAAAAGTAATGTATAAAAAAAAGCTCCGAAAATTTTCGGAGCTTTTTTATTTTGGGTGGATGATGGGGTTCGAACCCACGACCCTCGGCACCACAAACCGATGCTCTAACCAGCTGAGCTACAACCACCATTTGTTTACGAGTGCAAATATATTACAAATCTTTTCTTTTGCAAAGATTATTTTTATTTTTTTACATCAAATCTGCTAAGCTATTGACCGCCAAATACCTTTCGGCAGTAAAACCTTCGGCATATTCTACTCCAACTATTCTTCCAAAATCTTTTGAGCGATAATGAATGCTTTCTAAAAAGTTTTTGGTAGCAATTGGCGTAATTGGTTCGTTTGAATTTTCAGAATAAAACTGTGAACTGTAAGCTAAAATTGATTCAGTCTTTTTATCAATAAAATCAGTAATATCAACTACAAAATCGGGTTCAATGTTTTTCCATTGGATGTAATGATAAACTACTTTTGGTCGCCATGCTTCTTGAGAAACACCTTCGTGAACCGTTTCAATTTTTCGTAAACCGGATAAAAAACAAGCGTCTGAAACTAATTTACTTCCTTTTCCGTGATCAATATGTCTATCGTCTATGGCATTACAAAGCACAATTTCTGGCTGGTATTTTCTAATTCTTTTTATAATTTCTAGTTGATGTGCTTCGTCATTAATAAAAAAACCATCACGCATGTTTAGATTTTCTCTAACAGAAATTCCAAGTATTTTAGCAGCAGCATTAGCTTCAGCATCTCTAATCTCGGCTGAACCACGAGTTCCTAATTCACCGCGAGTTAAATCAATTATTCCAACACTTTTTCCAAGTGAAATTTCTTTAGCTATCGTTCCGCTACAGCCCAATTCAACATCATCAGGATGCGCACCAAAAGCAAGAATATCTAATTTCATATTATTTATTTTATTTGTATTCTGATTTATAAAATCTTTTTCATTGTCATTGATTTATTCACTGTTTCAATATATTCATCGTGTGGAATACTATGTTCCGTAATTCCACAACCTATAAAGAGTTGTGCTTTTGAATTATTAATCTTCATGCAACGCAAATTTACAAACAAATCAGATTGTTGCGTTTTAAAAGTAACTAAATCAATATTCAATTCACCCAAAAATCCAGAATAATAATCTCTGTCGTAACCTTCATTTTCCAAAATAAATTGTTTAGCTGCTAATTTTGGCAAACCACAAACTGCTGATGTTGGATGTAAAGAAGTTATGATTTTTTGCAACGAATTTTTATTCTTAATTTTTGCCGTAATATCCGTTTTGATGTGCCAAATTGTTCCTGCTTTTATCGAATATGGACTAGAAATCGTTATTTCTTTTACCAAATCTTCTAAATTTTCAAGTATAAAATCAGTAACCAATTGTTGCTCTTGCTTTTCTTTTTCTTCCCAAAAAACCTCTTTTTTTCCTGTATCAATTTGAGTTCCAGCCAAAGCTACTGTTTTTAATTCTGTTCCGTTTGTTTGTATAAATTGTTCTGGAGTTGCTCCAATCCACATACCAATTTTTGGATGATAAAAACAATAGTTGAAAGCCGACGGATAGTGATGCAACATTTTTTTAAATACAATTTCCAAATCAAAATCAGTAAGCTCAACTTCTTCTTTTCGTGATAAAACAACTTTTAAAAATTGCTTTTCTTTTATTGCAGAAACACCTTTTGCAACCAGGTTTTCAAAAAAATCATTTCCCAAATCGGAAATTGAATGAGTAACATTATTGTCATAAAAAAAATCAGTTACTTGCTTTTTTTCAACAAAAACATCGGAATGTTCTAAAGGTATAAACGGAAAATCATCTGCATCAAAAGGAGCGAAAACAAAACCTTTTTCACTAAAATCATTTAAAAAATAAAGATGATCGTTTTTTTGAAAAAGACCAACAATAGTTTCAGAATTGGGTTTAGAAAAAATACAAAAAGGTAAATTTTGCTCTTGATGAATTTTTACTTTTACAAATAAATCAGTCATTTTATCGTCGAGGTAAAATCATGTTTGACAATTTGCAAAGCGAAACTAATTTTCCATCCTCATCAACGATTTTGATTTCCCAAAGATGAATACTTTTTCCTTGATGTATAATTTTTGCTGTAGCATAAACCATTCCTTCTCTTTTACTTCGTAGGTGATTTGCTGAAATTTCAATTCCTCTAGCTTCTTGTTTTTCTGGATTTATAAACATCATCGAAGCAGCACTTCCAACACTTTCTGCCAAAGCAACACTTGCACCACCATGTAATAATCCCATTGGTTGATGAACTCTAGGATTTACAGGCATAGAAGCCGTTAAAAAACCTTCGCCAGCATCAATATATTTAATTTCTAATGTTTCCATCAGGGTGTTTTCACTCCAAGTATTGCAGAGTTCCAACATTTTTTCTTTATCAAAAGTCATTTCTTTTTTTTTGTAAAAATACTATTATTTGACAATTGACTAACAACTTTTTTTAAAGTTTAGATAATAAAATGTGCTATTTTACGTTATTTAATAATGCTAACTTGAAAATCAATCTATTTTTAAATTTTCAAATTAATACATACATTTACCAAAATTCATTTAAAAATGCGCAATTACATTATTCTTCTTTTAGTTGGTTTTATCATTTCTATGAGTTCATGTCGTGAAGACTTTGAATTTGAACCAAGTACAGGCAATTTAACTTTTTCCAAAGACACCGTTTATTGTGATACTGTTTTCACTAATATTGGTTCAAGTACTTATTCATTAAAAGTGTATAACAAAAGTAATAAAGACATAAAAATACCTGTTATCAAACTTGGAAAAGAAGATTCTAAATACCGAATTACCGTTGATGGAATGGTTGGCGAAAACAATCGTGTATTTAGAGATGTAGAACTGTTGGCAAAAGACAGTATGTATATTTTTATAGAAGTCACAGCTGATATAGCTTCAAGCAATCCAACTGATTTTCTTTACACTGACCAAATTCTTTTTGATGAAGGAACAAATCAACAAAAAGTGGAATTGGTTACACTAATTCAAGATGCTTATTTTTTATTTCCAAAACGTTTTAATGATGGAACAACAGAAACGCTAACAATTGAAGGAATAGAAAAACCTGTTTATGGTTTTGTTCTCGATGAAAATGATCCCGCAAATGGTAATGAATATCATTGGGGAAATGACAAACCCTATGTCGTTTATGGCTATGCAGCGGTTGCTTCTTCAAAAACATTGACTATTGATCCTGGCGCACGAGTTCATTTTCATGCGGAATCAGGAATAATTGTTGGAAACGGAGCAACACTAAAAGCTGTTGGAACACTTGAAGATAAAATAATTTTTGAAGGTGATAGGTTGGAGCCTAACTTTGAAAATGTTGCTGGACAATGGGAAACTATTTGGTTAACTGCTGGAAGTACCAATAATGAAATTGAGCATGTAATCATTAAAAATGCTATTGTTGGATTAAACATTGACAGTAATGACGGAAATTTTATGCCAATTAAAAATACCGAAATTTACAATTCTTCTTTAATTGGATTGTATGCCAAAACGGCTAAAATTCAAGGAGAAAATATAGTGATAAACAATGCCGGAATTGC
>DAOLYL010000165.1:0-5239 GCA_035425765.1 Flavobacterium sp.
AAACCAATGAGGTTTTACAACAGTATGATATCCAAGTAAATCCTAGAGAAATTAATCTTTTTTACATTGAAAAGGACTTAAGAGAACGTATTGTTTTTGAAAATAACGAGTATAAAATAAACAATACGGAACTACGATTTTCAGAAGAAGAATTACTATCCATTATAGAAAAATCACCTGAAAAATTTAGCCCCAATGTCATACTTCGTCCTTTGTACCAAGAAGTAATACTGCCTAATCTTTGTTATATTGGTGGTGGAGGTGAAATAGCGTATTGGCTTGAATTACAGTCTAATTTTGAAGTAAATAAAATTACTTTTCCTATACTTCTTTTGCGAAATTCCGTTTTATTAGTAACCCAAAAACAGTTGGATAAAGTTGAAAAACTGAACTTATCGGTAAGCGATTTATTCACCAATCAGCAAGTACTTGTCAACAATAAAACGGCTGAGTATTCCAATTTAACATTGGATTTTTCTGCTCAAAAAGAGTTTTTAAAGCAACAATTTGTAGCCTTGTATGAAGTAGCTAGCCAAACTGACAAGTCGTTTATTGGCGCAGTAAAAGCGCAAGAAGTGAAACAGATAAAAGGATTGGAAAACCTTGAAAAAAGACTACTGAAAGCCGAAAAAAGAATTCATATTGATACTTTAGAACGAATATTACAACTTCAAAACGAGTTGTTTCCCAACCAAAGCTTACAAGAACGAAAAAGCAACTTTTCGGAGTTTTATTTAGCTATTGGAAATGAACTGATTGCAAAATTAATTGAAGAATTGGATCCTTTAAAAAATCATTTTTCTATAATTACTTTATGAAATTGTTAACACTATAACGTTTTCGTAAATATTCTATTTTTTTCACAAGGGTTTTTGATTTATTTTTGGGTACTAATTATAAAACCAATGCTTTATGAAGAAAAATTTACTCTATTTATTTACTTTTCTTTTTTCCTTCAATTGTTACTCTCAAGTAATATCCATGATTGGAAGTACAAGTCCTTCTGGAAGTTGGGCAATTGACACCAATATGAATACTACTGACAATGTAACTTACACGTTGAATAATGTAACAGTGACTACTGCAACTGCAACAACTGGATTAAAATTTAGACAAGATGCCGATTGGGCTATCAATTGGGGAAATAGTAACTTTCCATCGGGAACTGGTGTGCAAAATGGTCCAAATATTATGACCGTAGCTGGAACTTATGATGTGACTTTTAATCGATTGAATGGTACTTATACGTTTATTCAGCAAGTTACTTTTCCAACGATTGGAATTTGGGGTCCAGCGGTTGACTCTCAAAATGGTTATGGTGGTGACGATGTTGAAATGCTAACGTATGATGGTATTATTTACACTTTAGCTGACTTTAATTTTAGCAGTGGTCAAGCGTATTTTAGAGAAAATAACGACTCGCAATTGGTTTATGGAAGTACTGCATTTCCTGTTGGAACGGCTGTTTCAACTGGTCCATCAATACCAGTTACTGGAGGCGAATATTTAGTGACATTCAATAGAACTACTGGTGACTATAGTTTTGAATATCCAAAAGTTGGAATTCTTGGTACTGCTTTAAATGGATTTGATGTTGATGATACCAATTTAGCTACGACTGATGGTTTTACTTATACCATTACTAATTTAACAATGACTGATGGAGATGTTAAATTTAGAAAAAATGATAGTTGGACTATTAATTGGGGTTCTATCAATTTTCCGGCTGGAACTGGAACTCAAAATGGTATTGATATTCCAGTGACTGCTGGAACTTATAATATTACTTTTGAGAGAACTAGTGGTAATTATCAGTTTACGAATACATTGTCAACCAATGAAAATAGTATTAAAAATTTAAAAATTTATCCAAATCCATCAACAACAGATTGGACTATTTCACATACAGACATTATTGATAGAATTCAACTGTTTGATGTTACAGGAAAAGAGCTGCAAAGCTTCACTCCTATTGCTAATGAGTTTTCTATTTCTAGTAATGGTTTATCAAACGGTGTTTATTTCTTAAAGATTTCATCTGGTTTGGATTTCGCTGTGCAGAAAATTATTAAAAATTGATAATTATTCCATTTTTTATACTGATTTAAAAACGTTACTTTTGCACCCGAATTTAAAATCATTTATATCAAAATGGCAACAAACAGAACTTTTACAATGATTAAACCTGATGGTGTTGAAAACGGACACATCGGTGGAATTTTAAATATGATTACTGAAGGTGGTTTCAGAATTGTAGCAATGAAATTAACACAATTGACAGTAGCTGACGCTCAAAAATTCTATGCGGTTCACTCTGCTAGACCATTTTTTGGCGAATTAGTTGAGTTCATGACACGTGGACCAATCGTAGCAGCAATTTTAGAAAAAGACAATGCTGTTGAAGATTTCAGAACTTTAATTGGCGCTACTAATCCTGCTGATGCTGCTGAAGGAACTATTCGTAAAAAATATGCAACTTCAATTGGAGAAAATGCTGTTCACGGTTCAGACTCTGATGAAAATGCAGCTATCGAAGGTGCTTTTCACTTTGCAGGAAGAGAACAGTTTTAATCAAAAACTTCTTTAAAATAAAAAAACCTCTTTAGTTTAAAGAGGTTTTTTTTATTCAAGCATCTGAAATTTACTTTCCGTTTATCCAATCTACGATTGCAGCATCAGTTGGAAGTACTCTTGGAGAAAGTACTTTTACTAGTTCGCCTTGTTCATTGATTAGATACTTTTGAAAGTTCCACTCTACTTCGCTGTCTTGTAGCCCATTTTTACTTTTTTCTGTTAAGAATTGATAGATTTCGTGTTTGTCATTTCCTTTTACAGATATTTTTTCCATCATTGGAAATGTTACACCATAATTTTTTTGACAAAAAGCAGCAATTTGTTCATTGCTTCCTGGTTCTTGAGCGCCAAAATTATTAGCAGGGAAACCAACAATTACAAAATTTTTGTCTTTGTATTTTCCATAAATCGATTCTAAGTCTTTGTATTGTGGTGTTAATCCACATTCTGAAGCCGTATTGACAATCAATATTTTTTTACCTTTCAAGGTTTCGAAATCAAATTCATTTCCGTTTAAATCGGTTATTTTGAATTGATAAATCGTTTGTTTTTCCATTTTTGTTGTTGTAAAATCTGTTTTTTTAGTTGATGATACTTGGTTTTGAGCTTGATTTTGACAACTCATTACCAAGAAAGAAGTAATTAGAAATAAAGAGAATTTTTTCATGAATTATTTTTTTTAAAATTACAAAATGTATTTGACTACTGGTGTTATACAAATGATAAAGTTATGCTAAACAATGTTAAAAAGAGAAGCCCAATGAATTGGGGACATTGGGCTTCAACAAACATAACAAAAACTATCCTAACCGTTAGTTTTTGCTATCATTAAAACAAAAACCTAACCTTCAATTCTATTTACGAGAGAAGTATTCAATTGGTTTTAAAAAGCTAGTCATTTATTAAAAAAATAAATTAAAAACTGTTTTACAAAATTCTTTTAATAAATTTACAAATCACACAAAACTATAGCTATGACACAAGAAGAACTTTTACCCTTAGTCCTGAGGAAGGACGACAGAGCATTTACGCTACTCTATGACATGTATTCGAAAAGTTTATTTTCAGTAATTTCCAATTTAATTAGCGATCGCGAAGAAGCCGAAGATGTGCTTCAGGAGAGTTTTGTTAAGATTTGGAAAAACATCGAAACCTATAATGATTCCAAAGGAAGATTATATACTTGGATGCTAAACATTACGCGTAATTCGGCTATTGATAAATTGCGTTCGAAAGGTTTTAACAATAAACAAAAAAACCTCTCTTCAGATAATTTCGTACATCTGTTAGACGACAGTAATAAATTGACCAATAGAATTGACACCATCGGAATTCAAGAGTTTGTAAAAAAACTAAAACCAAAATGTATTCAATTGTTGGATTTATTATTTTTCAAAGGATTTACACAACAAGAAGCTTCAGAAGAACTTGAAATTCCGTTGGGAACAGTTAAAACACAGAATCGAAATTGTATTAATGATTTAAGAACGTATCTTCAAGTATAATGGAAGCAAAAGAATTTATAGAATCAGGAATTTTAGAACTTTATGTATATGGTTTGCTCAGTGAAACCGAAATACAGGAAGTAAATGAAATGGTCAAACAACATCCGGAAATTAAAAAAGAGATTGTAGCTATAGAAAGAGCCATTCTCAATTTATCGAGTAGTTTCTCGCCATTTATTTCGAACAGTCAATTTGAGAAAATCAAAGCGCAACTCGAAATCAAACACAGCAAAGTAATCACTATGAAACCAAATAGATCTCAATATATCGGTTGGGCTGCATCGGTTGCTTTGTTAATTGGACTATCCTATCAATATTTTGAATTGGATAAATCCAAAAACCAAGTGGTAACGGTTGAACAAGAAAAAAGCAAACTAGAAGAAGCTGTGGTTACTTTAGAATTGCAAAATAAAACCACCAAAGAAGTATTAACTATCGTTAGAGACGAAAACAATAAAGTTATTCCACTTGGTGGACAAGCGGTTGCTCCAACTGCAAAAGCAAAAATTTATTGGAATCAAAAAACAGACGCGGTATATGTAGATGCTAGCGGATTGCCTGAACCACCAGAAGGAAAGGTATATCAAATTTGGTCGCTTAAACTGCAACCTACTCTAACACCAACAAGTATTGGTCTTTTGGCTGATTTCAATGCTAATGATACGAAAGTATTCGCTGTGGATAAAACCTCAGGTGCCGAAGCTTTTGGAATTACACTTGAACCAGCTGGCGGAAGTGCATCACCAACGATGGAACAACTTTATACGTTAGGAAAAGTATAATTTCAATCCTTATAGTTTAAAAAAAAGGTTCAACATGATGTTGAACCTTTTTTTATTATCGTTTATAATACTTTCTGAATTTTGGATAAGTAATCAATCCTATCAAAGAGATTGTTCCGAACATATAATAAATCCAACTCAAGGATTTGGCTTCTCCACTGGCATAAGAATGTAATCCTACTAAGTGAAAGTTTACACCATAATACGTGAACAAAATAGATATGAAAGCAAACATTGCCATTAGGTTAAAAATCCATTTGTTGCGCATTCCTGGTACAAAACGTGCATGAATAACAAAAGCATAAACCATAATACTGATTAAAGCCCAAGTTTCTTTTGGATCCCAACCCCAATATCTACCCCAACTTTCGTTTGCCC
>DAOLYL010000166.1:0-5236 GCA_035425765.1 Flavobacterium sp.
CGTGCGCTCGAACCCGAAGACTTGGAGTTTGTTTATGCTATTGAAAACGATGAAACTATTTGGGAAGTTAGCAATACGCAAACACCATACAGCAAATTCCTTATTCGTCAATACCTAGAAAATGCGCACCAAGATATTTATGAAGCCAAGCAATTGCGATTGGCAATCTGTAAAAATGAAACTTCGGAAGCTATTGGTTTGATTGATTTATTTGATTTTGATGCCAAAAATATACGAGCTGGCGTTGGAATTATTATTCAAAATGAAGCCAATCGAAATTCAGGTTTTGGCAAAGAAGCACTTTCATTAGTGATAGATTATTCGTTCAAACAATTACAATTACATCAATTATTTGCCAATATCGGAACTGAAAATACAGCAAGTATTTCACTTTTTACTACATTTGGGTTTCAAAAAATAGGAACAAAAAAAGATTGGAATTTGCACAATGGAAAATTCTCTGACGAAGCATTATTTCAATTAGTCAATCAAAAATAGAAATCATTTACAATGCAAAAATCAAAAATCATCAAAGTCATAATCGGACTTTTTTTAGTAGCCGTTTTGGCTGTTTTTTTTCTTTTTTTTACCAATAATACGCAGCTGGAAAAAGAAGAATTTTTTGTTGAAATCCCAACAGGTTCGACCTATGATGATGCCAAGAAAATACTTTCTGCTCATGTGAAAAGTATGAGCAGTTTTGAAATCATGGCAAAACTTCGTTCGTATCCCGAAAATGTAAAATCAGGACGATTTTTATTGAAAAAAGGCATGAATACCTTTCAAATAGTTGGTGCAATGCGAAGAAATGTTCCGGTAGATTTAGCTTTCAATAATCAAGAACGATTAGAAAATCTTTGCGAACGATTGAGTTCTCAAATTGAACCTGATACGACAAAATTATTAGCGGCGTTTAGAGATACTGCTTTTTTACAAAAAAATGGTTTTTCAAACGAAACCGTTTTTGCGATGTTTTTACCAAATACATATCAAGTATATTGGAATATTTCGGCAGAAAATTTTCGTGATAAAATGCTCGATGCGTATAATGATTTTTGGAACAAAGACCGAATTGCTAAAGCCACAGCGCTTAATTTAACTCCAGTTCAAGTAACTACTTTAGCTTCGATTGTACAAAAGGAATCGGCTAAAAAGAGTGAACGACCAACCGTTGCTGGTGTTTATTTGAATAGATTGGCAAAAGAAATGCCGTTGCAAGCCGATCCAACGGTAATTTATGCTTTAAAATTAAAAGACAACGATTTTGAAAAAGTGATTAAACGCGTTTTGTATAATGACTTATTTATTGCATCGCCTTACAATACGTATCAAAATACAGGTTTACCTCCAGGACCAATTGCAATGCCAGATGTTGATGCTATCGATGCGGTTTTAAATGCTGAGAAACATGATTACATCTATTTTTGTGCTAGTGTTGAAAAATTTGGTTACCATGTTTTTGCATCAACTTACGAAGCGCATCAAGTGAATGCAAAAAAATATTCTGATTGGATGAATGCTCAAGGAACGAAACGATAGTTTTGAAAATTAGAAACATTTTACTTTTTGTGTTTTTTGTTGGTTTTTGCTTCAAAGCGAAAGCCCAAAATAACTTCGATAATTTTTTCAAACCTTCTGATAGTTTACATAAAAAACGATTGAATACCGTTATCGTTTCTGAAGCGGTATTTGGTTCGGCTACATTGATTGCTTTAAATCAAGCTTGGTATGCCGATTATCCGCGTTCTGATTTTCATTTTATTAATGATAATGACGAATGGTTGCAAATGGACAAAGCTGGACATGTTTTTTCCGCATATCATTTAGGAAGTTTTGGTGCAAACGCTTTGAAATGGTCTGGCGCTGATAAAAAATCACAATTGCTTTATGGTTCAACATTAGGATTAACGTTTTTAACTGCGGTTGAGGTTTTCGACGGATTTTCGGCAAATTGGGGTGCATCGCTTGGTGATGTTGCTGCCAATGTTTCAGGAACAGCATTATTTGTTTCACAAGAATTACTTTGGGATGAACAGCGAATTGTGCCGAAGTTTTCTTTCCACACAACATCTTATGCTTCTGTGAGACCAAATATTTTAGGAAGTTCATTGCCCGAGCAAATTCTAAAAGACTATAATGGTCAAACGTATTGGTTGTCAGTAAATATTCATTCGTTTTTTAAATCATCAAAAACAATTCCTAAATGGTTAAACGTTGCTGTTGGTTATGGTGCTGAAGGTATGATTACAGGAAAAGACGAGTTTGTCAATACCGTTTTTCTTCCTACCGATGAAAGATACCGTCAATTTTACTTGAGTTTGGATATCGATTTGACCAAAATTGAAACAAAATCGCATTTTGTTAAGACAATTTTAACAGTTTTTAACACCATCAAAATTCCTGCTCCAACGTTTGAAATCAACGGTTTAGGCGGAACTAAATTTCACTTCTTGTATTTTTAAGTGTCTGATATTCAGTTTTATATTTTTTAGTTGTATCTTTGCATCAGAAATTTCATGTCGGTGACAGCGCTTGAGAAATAACATTTGATGATAAAAAAGAGTATTTATTACACTTCAATCCTACTTATAATTGCTATAGTTAGCTCAGGTTTTAAACCTTACAATTCCCAAATCTCAGAATGGCTTCGTATGGAAGATAGCGCATCGTTACGCTACATTTTCCCTTCACAAAAGAATGATGATTATGTAAATCTAAATGTTCCTTTTGTGGGTAAGTTTTTTATTGGCTTTAAAGAAGCGCTTGCTTTTAAAGAGTCGCAAGGAAAATACAATAAAGTAAACACTTTAGGTTATCTAGGAAAATACCAATTCGGATTAGAAACACTTAAGACTATTGGGATTCAAGATAGTTTGTATTTTATGAACAATCCAAGATTACAAGAAAAAGCTTTTGTTACCTTACTTTCTAAGAATAAGTATGAATTAGCGGATTATATCTCAAAATACAACGGAAAAGTAGTTGATGGTGTTAAAATCACTGAATCAGGAATTCTTGCTGCAGCACATCTTGGCGGTGTTGGTTCTGTGAAAAAGTTTTTGAATTCCAATGGCGAACGAGCTAAAAAAGATGCTTACGGAACTTCCGTTAGAACGTATCTAAGAGATTTTGGCGGTTATGAAACCAAAGGAATTGAAGCAGTTAAAAACGCAAAAGTGAAATAATCACATTTTATGAATTATAAAAATAGTAGGTCGGTTGTGTAAATCGACCTTTGTTTTTTTCCAATCAGCCACTCGAAATGTTTTGATGTATTCTGTTGGTAAAGTGATGTCTGTAGCAATGCACAAATGGGTGTTGGGTTGCAAGATTTGCACTAAATCTTCTAACAATTTGTTGTTTCGATAAGGCGTTTCAATAAAAATTTGCGATTGATTTTTGGAATTTGATAGATTTTCAAAACTTTTTAATGCCGATTTTTTTTCTCCTTTATCGATAGGTAAATAACCATTGAAGGCAAAACTTTGTCCGTTCATTCCGCTTGCCATCATTGCCAATAGGATAGAAGATGGACCAACTAACGGAATAACTTGAATGCCATTTTCATGCGCCAATTTTACAATTACTGCACCAGGATCAGCAACTCCGGGACAACCTGCTTCGCTCATCAAACCAATGTTCTGCCCATTTAAACAAGGAGTTATCATCGATTTTAATTCGGTAGACTCAGTTCTTTTGTTTAATAATGAAATTCGTAAACTGGATTGAATTTTTTCAGGATGAACTGATTTTATAAATTTTCTTGCTGTTTTTTCATTTTCAACAATATAATCATCTATAAAATCAATTGCTCTTTTGACGGTATGCGGTAGAACATCTTCGGGATTCATTTCTCCTAAAGTTGTTGGAATTAAATATAGCTTTCCTTTTATTATTGTGGAATTCATAAGTGCTTATCTTTTAATTTTTTAGCAAGTATGTCACACGTTTCGTCGAGCATATTGTAAACCATATCAAATCCGTTTTGCAGACCATAATAAGGATCAGGAACATCTACATTTTCTTTTGGAAATAATTGATTTAAAATTAAATCTACTTTATTTTTTTGTTCTTCTGTTTTGGCTAATTTAATTACATCTCTATAATTATCATTGTCCATAACGAAGATATAATCAAACTCTTCAAAATCGTTTGCCGAAAATTGTCTAGCTTTTTGGTTTGAAATATCCAAACCATTTTTATATGCTGTGTCAATGGAACGCTTGTCTGGTTGTTTCCCAACATGATAATTTCCTGTTCCAGCAGAGTCTACAAAAAAAGTATCGGAAGGAAGTTTAGAAGATAAAAGTCCTTCTGCCAAAGGCGAACGACAAATGTTTCCTAAACATACCATTAGAATTTTCACTGACATAATCTGAATAAAAAAAGCGAGTAAAACTCGCTATTATAAGGATAGTTTTTTATGAATGTCTTCTACAAATTTTTTGAATTGCTTGTCTGTAGAAACTAAATTATCAACTGTTTTGCAGGCGTGAAGCACTGTTGCATGATCTCTATCTCCAATTTGTGAACCAATATTTGCCAAAGATGCTTTGGTAAATTTCTTTGCAAAAAACATAGCTAACTGTCTGGCTTGAACCACATGACGTTTTCTTGTTTTTGATTGTAAAGTATCAATGTCAAGTTGGAAATAATCGGAAACCACTTTTTGAATGTAGTCGATTGAGATTTCTCTTTTTACATTTTTTACAAATTTCTCAACTACATTTTTAGCTAAATCTAGTGTTACTTCTTTTTTATTGAAAGAAGACTGCGCAATTAAAGAAATTATCGCACCTTCCAGTTCACGAACATTTGATTTGATATTTCTTGCTACATACTCAATTATTTCATCAGGCATTTCAACTCCATCACGATACAAGATGTTTTTCAAAATTGAAATTCTTGTTTCATAATCTGGTTGGTGTAATTCAGCAGATAAACCCCATTTAAAACGTGACAACAAACGTTGTTCGATGTCTTGCATGTCAACTGGTGCTTTGTCTGAAGTAAGAATTACTTGTTTGCCATTTTGATGTAAGTAATTGAAAATATGGAAAAATACATCTTGAGTTCCTGATTTTCCTGAAAGGAATTGGACATCATCAATGATTAAAACATCAATTAATTGATAGAAATGAATGAAATCGTTTCGGTTATTTTTCTTCACCGAATCGATGTATTGTTGTGTAAATACTTCGGCAGAAATGTATAAAACGGTTTTTTCTGGATATTT
>DAOLYL010000167.1:0-5211 GCA_035425765.1 Flavobacterium sp.
GCTACCCATTCTGAACCCCAATAGCAAAAACCAATACCGTTTGTAGTATCTTTTACAAGATTTTTTATAGCCAAAAGATAGCTTTTTTGACCTGCAGGAGTTGCAGGATAAGTAGTAATTAGTTGGCTTTCTAATCCCATAATGTTGTTGGTCCAATCGTTCCAACCTAGTGTAAAAGGATAAGCAGTTTCAGCTAAAATGACTTTTTTATTGTGCGTTGCGCTTAACGAATTGATGGTGTTTTTGACAACATTCAAATCTTTTCCGTGCCAAATTGGATAGTATGATAATCCGATGTAATCATAATCCACAGAAGCTACTTTATTAAAAAACCAATCAGAACCTGACGTTCCAGCGTAATGCAACATGATTTTGGTCGTAGTAGATTTAGTTCTAACGGCAGTTATGGCACTTTGAACTAGTTGTACATATTGTGATTCGTTAGTTGTGATTTTTCCTTCTGGCCAAAGCATTCCGTCATTGGTTTCATTTCCAATTTGGATAATGTCTGGATTGATTTCGGTCATGATTTGCGTGGTATAGTTAGCCACTTCCGTTTTTAAATTGGTGAAATTCAAACTAGCCCAATCCGCCGGTTTTTCTTGATTGGCTGGATCAGCCCAAGTATCCGAATAATGAACGGTAAGCCAAACTTTCATTCCTGCTTGTTTGATGCGTTGTGCAAAAGTTTTCACTTCATTAAATCCAGAATGTGCATTGATTGGGTTTTTCCAAAGACGAACTCTAATGGTGTTGCAACCTGCATTTTTTAGTGTTGTTAAGGCATTCTCAGAAATGTTGTTGTTTTTATAAATTGTTCCTTCGCTTTCCGTCAAAGGCAAATACGACATATCAGCAGCGCGAATGAAGTTGTCTTCAACGATTGGTTCGGTTTCTTTGCTATCTGACGAGCAAGAAAATAAACTTATTGCGAAAAGCAGTAAAATCAATTTTTTCATAGCGTTTCAAATTTAAATAATGTTTGATGGAAATAGTTTTCGCCTTTTCTCAAAATTGCATTTGGAAAATGAGAATGGTTTGGCGCATCGGGAAAATTTTGCGTTTCAAAACATATGCCGCTTTTGGTGTTGTAATCGATGTTGTTTTTTCCTTTGATTTGGTTGAAACAATTGCCGCCAACATAAATATGAACCGAAGGTTGATTGGAAAAAACCGTCATTTTTACATTGGATTTTTCGCTTAGCAACGAACCAACTTCATTTTCTTTGGACACAAAAGTAGTGTCTATAATTTCAGGACAGTTTTTGAATTCTTTGAAATCAAAAGCATGATTTTCTAAAGGTGTAAAATTTCCTGTTGGTATGAGTTCGTTGTTGGTTTCTAGAATTAAATTGGAATTTATTTTGAGTTTGTGATTGAGAACATCATTCGAATTTCCGTCGAGATTAAAGTAACTGTGTTGGGTTAAATTGATGATAGTATCTTCGGTTGAAGTCGCTAAAAAAGTAACTTTTAATTCATTATTTTCAGTTAAAAGATACGTAGCTTGTACTTTTAGTTCGCCTGGATAATTATCTTCCGAGGCAAAACTGATGTGTTCAAAACAGAGTGAATTTTGTTCCTGTTTAATCATTTTCCAAACGGCTTTGCTCAATCCTTTTTTTCCACCATGAAGATGGTTTTCGCAGTGATTTTTTTCTAACTGATAGTTGTTTTCAATGATGGAAAAGCTTCCTTTGTTAATTCGTCCAGCATATCGACCAACCACTGTTCCAAAATATGGCGCGCTTGGCAAATTGAAAGAATTTATATAATCTTCAAGTTTTTCAAAACCCAAAACCACATCTATTTTCTCACCGTTTGGCATCGGAATTTTTAAAGATGAAATCGTTGCGCCAAAATCAATTGCGGTCAATTCCATTCCTTTTGAATTGCGAATGGTATGACTAAATACTTCTTTGACTTCGGTTATAAAACCGTAGGATTTCGTATTTATTGTAGGTTCAATTTGTGAATAATTATTTTTTATCATCACTTTTTTATAAATCTGGCAATAAAAGTATAAAACAAACACACTTAACCATACTACTACCTACCAGTTTATTCGTATCTTGCCACCAGTTATATCGTTTTCGTAATTTGAATAGTAATTAAAAAGATGAAAATAATTTCCATAAATCAGCAGTCCAATCAACCAAAGTACAAGCAAATCGTGCTTTCGGTAGAAATTGCCATAGCCGAAAAAAGGTTGAAGCGCAACGACAAATTACCATCGGTTAACAAAATAAGTTTGGAGTTTTCTATTTCGCGAGATACTGTTTTGTTGGCTTATGATGAACTCAAAAAACGCGGCATCATTTATGCCATTTTAGGAAAAGGATATTATGTGAAAAGTGTGGAATTTAGTTTTGAACAACGCATATTTTTACTTTTTGATGAGTTGAACGCATTTAAAGAAGACATTTATAATTCGTTTCTCGAAGTGATGGACAACAAGGCGCAAGTTGATATTTTCTTTCATCACTTTAATATAGAAATGTTTAAAAAGTTGATTTATGAAAGCAACGGAAACTATTCAAAATACATCATTATGCCTACCAATTTGGTTGGTTCTGCTGCAATCATAAAAATGTTACCCAAACAAGATGTTTATATTTTGGACCAAACTAATGCGGAATTACATGACTTTCCATCGGTTCATCAGCATTTTATAAAAGACATGTATGATGGTTTAATGAAAGGAAAATCGTTGTTAGAAAAATATAGTAAATTGGTATTGATTTTCCCCGGAAATAAAGAACCTGTTGGAATGGTTGATGGCTTCAATCAATTTTGTGTTGAACATCATTTTGAACATCAAATCATCACTTCGTTTGAAGAACAACTGATTGCAAAAGGGGATGTTTACATTATTCCAACCGATAGACATTTGGTGAATGTCATCGAACAATCCAAGAGGCAAAATTTAGAAATTGGAAAAGATTTTGGCATCATTTCTTATAATGATACACCTTTGAAAAAAGTGGTTGAAAACGGCATTACAACAATCTCAACCGATTTTAAAGCGATGGGAAAAACGTTGGCGAAAATGCTACTTCATTCGAGTAAAGAACAAATCGAAAACCCATCGGATTTGATTATTAGGAAGTCGTTGTAAATAAAAAAGCACAACGTGATGGTTGTGCTTTTTGATATTTTGAAAATGTATTACCAAATTTTAACTCGTTTTTCTGGAGCTAAATACAATTTGTTTGTTGGTTTTACATCGAATGCTTCGTAGAATTCTGGAATGTTTCTAACCGTTCCATTCACACGGAATTTTCCTGGCGAATGTGGATCAGAAGTGATTTGGTTGCGCAATGATTCGTCACGCATTTTTTCTTTCCAAACTTGTCCCCAACCTAAAAACACACGTTGAATTCCGGTGTAACCATCTAAAACTTCGGCTTCTTTTCCGTTAAGCGAGATTTTATATGCTTTTAAGGCAATACTTAATCCACCTAAATCGCCAATGTTTTCGCCTAAAGTAAATTCGCCATTCACATTTAAACCTGGCAACGCTTCGAAGCTATTGTATTGTTCAATTAAAGCGCTAGTTTTTGTCTTGAAAGCAGCTAAATCTTTTTCGGTCCACCAATTTCTCATTACGCCATCGCCATCAAAAGTACTTCCTTGATCGTCAAAACCATGACCAATTTCATGCCCAATAACGGCTCCAATTCCACCATAATTTACAGCATCATCAGCATTCAAATCAAAGAAAGGTGATTGTAAAATAGCCGCTGGAAACACGATTTCGTTTACGGTTGGGTTGTAATACGCATTTACGGTTTGTGGTGTCATTCCCCATTCGGTTTTGTCAACAGGTTTTCCAAGTTTGGCTAAATTTCTATTGTATTCAAATTCGCCAGCACGTTGAAGGTTTCCAAACAAATCTTTTCTGTCAATTTTTACACTGCTGTAATCTTTCCATTTATCAGGATAACCAATTTTAACGATAAATTTATCCACTTTTTTCAAAGCTTCTTTTTTAGTCGCTTCACTCATCCAGTCTAGTTTTTTGATGCTTTCGCCATACGCTTTCAGTAGATTTTTAACCATAACCGTCATGCGTTCTTTAGCTTCTGGTTTGAAATGTTTTTCTACATATAGTTTACCAATCATTTCGCCTAAACCATTGCTAACCGTTGCTACAGCACGTTTCCAATCTTCGCGTTGTTTCTCAGTTCCGTTTAGAATTTTTCCGTTGAACTCAAACTGTTGGTTGTCTAATTCGGTTGTTAAAACAGTACTAGCATTATTGATAACACTCCATTTTAGAAAAGCTTTCCAAGTATCGATAGGTGTTTTTTGAATAATTGCATCAAGATTTTTTTGATAATCAACTTGAGCAATAATTGCTGATTTTTCTTTGCCAACACCAGCTTTTTCCATCATTGCTGCCCAATTGAAATTAGGCATTAATGTTTTAAAATCTTCTACTTTATATGGATTATAAAGCTTTGTCATGTCGCGGTTGTCTTCTTTGCGTTGTTGAATTTTGGCGATTTCAGTTTCAAGAGCAAAGATTTTTGCCGCACTTTCCGTTGGATTAGCAACTCCCGAAAGTTGAAGCATTTTCTCCAAATGAATTTTATAAGCTTCTCTAATTTTCACCATTGCAGCATCAGTAGAAAGATAATAATCTCTGTCTGGTAATGAAATTCCGCCTTGCCAAGTAACTAATGAGTATTTATTTGGATCTTTAAAGTCGTTATAAACCGAAAACTGAAACGGAATGTTGTATCCTTTTCTATTGGCTACACCAAAATAACTGGCTAAACTGTTTTGATCCGTAATAGCATCAATAGCCACAAATTCGTTTTGAAGTGGTTTCAACCCAATAGCATCGCGACCTTTTCTATCCATATAAGAAGCGAAGAAATCACCAATTTTTTGAGCATCAGAACCTTCGGCGTTGTTTCCTTTGGCAGCATTTTCGATAATGTCTTTTACATCTTTCTCCGATTTGTCTAAAAGCATGTCGAATGCACCATAGGAAGATTTATCAGCAGGAATTTTGGCATTTTTGTTCCAATTTCCGTTTACATAAGCATCGAAATCATCGCCTGGATTGACTAATGTATCCATATCTTTTTTAGATATGCCCGATGCTATTTCTTTTTGGTTGCAACTACTTATTACTAAGCAAAGTGCAGCCATTGATAGAATAGATTTTTTCATTGAAGTTTGTTTATTTGAATTAGCTAA
>DAOLYL010000168.1:0-1903 GCA_035425765.1 Flavobacterium sp.
GCCGAAGGAATATCACTAAGCCAAGTTTCTTCTTCATCAACGATTTTTTTCCAGCTTTCTAGACTAACCACTATCAAATCTTGCTTTTCTAATAAAGGTTTGTTGAGTTTTCCATATTCCACGATTTGCAAGTTATTAGCATATTTTAATTTTAGACCTGCAACTGCATTTTCAATGATGAAATTGTTTTTTCGCTGTCCTTCATTTTCAATGATGGTAACTTTAGTATTGTTGTTAAAAATCAATCGTTCTGCATAATCAAAAAGAAACGCATCGCCAATACTCATAATTGGAATGGTTACGTTTTCTACTTTCTTCAAATCTTTGTCAATCAAAATTCCCAGCGGCGTTTTTGATTTTGAGATAATCAATCGCGTTCTATCGTCAAAAGGCGAATTTTCAAAAAGTCCTTCTTTTCCAGTGAATTTATCCAATAATCGATCTGGATTTATAAATCGAGAAGTGAAACCTAAAACACGTCCGAGAATCGTTCCTTCAAAAATTGATTTTCCTAAACCAACCAGCAATAAATCATATTCTCCTTTTACAGAAACATCAACAATATCAGTTTCAATGTCGTTGGTTGCCTTGAAAATAGTAGTTATTTTTTGATTTAAAACTTTCGACTCGTTAATGATAGGTTCAAAAGCTTCAGTTTCATATTCTTCTAAATCGTAAGCATGCAATTCATCACTCGACGAAAAATGCATAGCGGTAACTAGTGTTGTTTCCGTTTGTTTTTTGACCAAACTGTTGGCTAATCGCAGTAATGATTTGCCTTTTTCATTGTTTCCAAAAGAAATCAGCACTTTATAATCCGAATTATTTTTAACATCGGAAGGAATAAAAACATCTTTTGATTTGAATATGTAATTGATAATATCCAACGCTGGACCAGTCATAAAAGTAGTAACCAATGCCATGATAACCATCATCGTGAAGACTTTTGGCGAAAGCACACCGAGTTCGTAGCCAATATTTAATACAACCAATTCCATCAATCCGCGTGTATTCATCAAAGCTCCAATCGTCAAACTATCGCGCCAATTTTGACCAACAAATCGCGCTGCCAAAGCACTTCCTAGAAACTTTCCAACAACAGCAACTAAAATGATATAACCAGTTATTTTCCACAAATAAGGTTCGTTGATTAAACCAATTTCTGTACGCAAACCCGTGAAAACAAAGAAAAGTGGCAACAATAAAATTACCGCTACATCTTCTACTTTTTCGATAAAAATATTTCTAAACTTTGCACTTTCGGGCATAATTGCTCCAGCCATAAATGCGCCAAACAAAGCATGAATTCCAATAACTTCGCTCAAATAAGCCGAAACAATTACGGTTAAAAAGAAAATAGCAACTACGGGTTTATTCAAATTTTCTTTGTTGGCATACAAATCACCAATACGTTTTAAGAATGGTTTTACCACAAAAAGCATTGCCAAAACAAAAAGCATTGCTAAAGCAATTATATAAAGCGAACTGACAAAACTTCCTGCTTTTACAATGGCAATTACCGCGGCAAGCAAACACCAAGCCGTAATATCATCGGCTGCTGCACAAGTAATTACAATAGTTCCTAATCGGGTTTTATGAATACCTCGTTCTTGTACAATTCTGGCTAAAACTGGAAACGCCGTAATGCTCATAGCAATTCCCATAAACAGTCCAAAAGAGAGAAACTCAACACCTTGTGGAGCAAATTCGTGATAGATAAAATACGACAATCCAATTCCAAGTGCAAACGGAATTACGATACTAGCATGACTGATTACAACGGCATCCTTAGCTTTGTTTTTCAATACTTTTAAATCCAATTCCATCCCAATAACATACATGAAAAGTATCAAGCCAACTTGGCTTAAAACCTGAAGATTTCCGAGTGATTCAACAGGAAACA
>DAOLYL010000168.1:2003-5187 GCA_035425765.1 Flavobacterium sp.
CCGTTTTGATTACCTTTGCAACCCATTAGAATTTTATGAAAAAATTGTTAGGTATTGGTTTTTGGGAATTTATCGCTAGAGTAATTCTTAGAAACCGAATTGTCATTCTTGGTTGCATCATTTTAATTACCGTTTTGCTGGCTTTGCAGTGGAAATCAATACGATTTACACAAACCGAAGCCAACTTAATTCCGCTAGACGATAAAGTAAATGTAGATTATCAAAAATTCCTTGATCGTTTTGGCGAAGAAGGAAACCTGATTGTCATTGCTACCAAAGACAAAAAACTTTTTACGCCAAAAGTCTATCAAGCTTGGAGCGAATTGATGCAAACGATTCAATCGAGTAAAGAAGTTAGCTTGGTCGTTTCTGTGGATAATTTGCAAAAATTGGTTAAAAACGATTCATTGGAAACCTTTGAATTAATGGCTTTGGTTGACAAAAATAAAATTCAAGACGATGCTTATTTAACTCAAATTCAGAAGGATTTATTCAGCAAAATGCCTTTTTACGAAGGATTGTTGTTCAATAAAAAATCAGGTGCAATTCGTTCGGCGATTTATTTGGACAAAAAGATTGTCAACACTAAAATCAGGAAAGATTATGTTTTAAATAATCTTATTCCTGCTATTGAAAAATTTACAAAAGCAACTGAAATTGAGCTTCATACATCAGGAATGCCATACATCAGAACCTTGAATGCTAAGACGATAATTGATGAGATTGGTCTGTTTATTGGTGCCGCTTTGTTGATTACGTCGTTGATATTTTTCTACTTTTTTAGATCGTTCAGAGCAACATTAATTTCATTAATCATCGTGATTATTGGCGTAATGTGGTCGTTTGGAATTATAGCTGGTTTGGGTTATGAAATAAATGTGTTAACGGCTTTGGTGCCAACTTTGGTCATTGTTATTGGTATTCCAAACTGTATTTTCTTCATCAACAAATACCATCAGGAATATCACAAACACGCTAATAAAGCAAAAGCATTGCAACGCGTTATTACGAAGACAGGAACAGCAACTTTAATGACTAACATAACGACAGCTGTTGGATTTGCTACATTTATTGCTACCAATAACGACTTGTTGAGAGAGTTTGGAATTGTAACAACCATCAATATTTTGGCAATTTATTTGTTGTGTTTGTTGATTGTACCTATATTTTTTAGTTACATTCCACCGCCAATTCCGAGACATCTTGGTCATTTGGAACGCGAATCGTTGACTTCGTTTTTAAAATGGATTGTCAATACTGTAAAATACAACCGAGTTGGTGTTTATGTTACGGCCGTTTGTCTTTTGGTTTTTGGAATTATCGGAATTAATAAAATAAAAGTTTCTGGCAGTATCATCGAAGACATGCCTAAAAACACCACTTTTTTTGATGATATTCGTTTTTTTGAAAAAGAATTTGATGGTGTAATGCCTTTAGAAATCATGATTGACACCAAACGAAAAAATGGTGCGATGAAACTTTCCAACCTGCGTAGAATGGAAGATTTGGAACAAACCATTATGGATATTCCTGAACTTTCAAAACCATTATCGGTTGTAAATATTGCCAAAAGTTTCAACCAAGCTTACTATAACGGAAATCCTGAATATTATAGTTTGCCTACATCACAAGAAGAAATATTTTTGTTGCCGTATATTAAAAATTCGCTGAAAAATTCTAAAGAAAATCAGTTGAAAAGTTACATCACTGCTGATGGAAGCGTAGCAAGAATGACTACTTTTATCAAAGATGAAAATGGTGAAAAAATGGAATCTATCGAAGCGCACATTCGCAATAAAGTCAATAAATTGTTTCCATCACTACGATATGAAGTTATCATCACAGGAAAACCTTCTGTATTTCAAAAAGGAACTAAATATCTGCTAGACAATTTATTATCATCGTTACTGTTTGCCTTTGCCTTGACTGGCGGATTGGTTGCTGTTATGTTCCGTTCATTAAAAATGGTATTGGTTTCAATTATTCCAAATTTGTTGCCATTGCTTATGACCGCTGGTTTGATGGGCTTTTTAGGCATTCCGTTAAAACCGTCAACGTTATTAGTTTTTGGAATTGCTTTCGGAATGTCAGTGGATGATACGCTTCGATTTTTAGCACAATACCGATTGGAATTATCTCGTAACGATTGGAAAATAAAAAAATCAGTTTTTGCTACGTTTGACGATGCCGGAATTAGTATGTTTTACACGTCAATCGTACTATTTTTTGGGTTTTCGGTGTTTATGCTTTCAAGTTTTGGCGGAACAGTTGCGCTTGGCGGATTGGTTGCATTAACCTTATCTTTCGGAATGTTGTCTAATTTAGTTTTATTACCATCATTGGTGTTGACTTTGAATAAAACGTTGGCAAACCAGCAAGAATTACCAGAACCAATAATCGATATTTTAGAACAAACCGATGAAGCAGTCGATGCTTTAGAAAAGAAAAATAAATAATTTATATTTGCGATAGATTTTGAAAATCTAATATCTAAATCTCATATTAAAAAAATGAAACATACAAAAGTTAAAGCGCTTTTAAGCGGCTCGAAAGTGAACACAGAAGTAAATGCAAAAGGTTGGGTTAGAACTTTTAGAAATAATCAATTCATAGCGTTGAACGACGGTTCGACGATTCATAATATCCAATGTGTTGTTGATTTTGAAAACACAGCCGAAGAAACATTGAAAAGAGTTACAACTGGTGCTGCGATTTCAGTAATTGGAAATTTAGTAGAAAGTCAAGGTGCTGGACAAAAATTTGAAATTCAGGTTACTACACTTGAAATTCTTGGCGATTCTGATGCAGAAAAATTCCCAATGCAACCAAAGAAACATTCGTTGGAATTTTTACGTGAAAATGCTCATTTGCGTGTAAGAACGAATGCTTTTGGCGCAATTATGAGAGTTCGTTCGGTTTTGGCACATGCGGTTCATATGTATTTTCAAGAAAAAGGATTTGTTTATGTAAATACGCCAGTAATTACTGGTGCTGACGCTGAAGGTGCAGGCGAAATGTTTCAAGTGACTTCATTACCTTTAGACAATCCGCCAAGAAATGAAGAAGGAAACATCGATTATAAAAAAGATTTCTTTGGAAAACATACTAATCTTACGGTTTCTGGACAATTAGAAGGCGAAACTTTTGCTATGGCATTAGGTCAGATTTATACTTTTGGACCAAC
>DAOLYL010000169.1:0-5047 GCA_035425765.1 Flavobacterium sp.
TCTGCATATTGTGTGTCACTTATTTGATAGATGAAATCACTTTTAGGGCTGAAAATTGGTAGTGTGTCTAAAGAAATTGCTGTTTTTGATTTATGCATAAAATCTGCGGTGAATACACAAAAGTATCCCGATTGATTATCGTTTTGAGGTGTATATCGATAGGGTATTTTGGGCGATGCAAATAATACTCCTTTCTGTTTTATTTCTATTTCCTTATCTGCAAATTCTACTAAATTGTGTCCATTGATTAAACTAATCTTATAATATGTTCTTCGATTGTATGGCATTACTGGTTTAGACTTGCAAGCATTGTTCATTTCTGCAATATTGAAAATATTGAAATGACCTATGTCGATATTGTTTTGCTCGTTTAGGAATAATTCTGCCAATTGACATTTATTATCAAAAATTTCTTTGTAGAATTCGTTTATTGAAATATGGCTCATAGTTGTAAAAATCAAATAAGCGCAAAGTTACTTAGAAATTGTTTTTCTTTCAATATATATTTGCAACTCACAAATTAAATTCGATTTGTAAACCTAGAACTATAATTTTTTCAAGCCCTTAGAAAAGTTCCTGTTTCCAAAAAAGGTAGTAAGTTTTTTGGAAACAGGAACTGTAAATTTTTTATAATTAATGATTATTTCTCCAGTTTCAACCAAAAATAGTCGTTCCATCCTTCTATCAGTCGAGTTGGATCTGTGTTTTTGGTTCTGTCTTGTTCTTGAATTTGAACTATTTTTTTGTCCTTAACGGTGAAGTTGTAGTTTCTTGGTTTTGATTCTCCATCGATAGAAAGTTCAACTTTGTAGGCACCATCAGTAAGATCTGCAAATTTAATTTCACCAGGTTTGTTTACTAGTTTGAAGGCACAAGAAACTTCATTCCATTTGGCTTGTTCGACTTGAGCAGTGTTTGGTCCATTTCCATAATGTTGTGCATATAATTTATTGTCTTTAAACATTTTTACAGACCATTTTACACTTTTGTTAGTTTTCTTGCTGTTAGCAGGATTAGGCATGAATTCTTCGTGAGTGATGTAGAAACCAAAAAGTAAATTCCCTGTATCAGCATAATTCATATAGGCAAAATTATTCCATGGACCACGAGTTACATACATTTCATTCATGGCTGCATAAGTGTCATTATTAATCAATTTATGCAATTCAAAATCAAATGAATAGAACATTTTGTCTCCAGCATAAAAATCTAATCTATAATTTCCTGCACCCCATTGTGTTATAAACGATTCTGACCATCCAACCCATTCGCCATCACGTTGGTAACGACCTTTTGGTGAGTTGAATTTTGTTTTCTTTCCGTCGTCAAAAACTTGATCTCCTGAATATTCAAAATAGTTTTGGTATTGACCATCTTTATATACCTTAATTTTTAAATACTCTGCTTGATCAGTAATATGATCTACTGTTTTTCCACTTACTGTTTTATTGGGAATAAAAGTGGCAGTATAATTATCAATTCTTCCTCCACTAGTTCCATAAAGAAGTGAGTTGAATGTTACTGCTGGTGTTTGTTTGAAAGTGGTCCAATCTAATTTTAGACCACCAGAAACGTTTCCTAATTTCTTTTTAGCTCCTTTGACAACTTCTTTTCCTGCATCTACTGTTTCAACAGTTTTTGTAGCTTGGTCTTTTGCTTTTTTGAGTTTGCCCAATAATTGTGCATTGGCATTGGTAAAAGAAATTAATAGTAATCCGATGAGTAGTACTTGTTTTTTCATTTGATGTTTTTATATTAGTTACTAGTAAAACCATGATTTAATGGAATTACAATGCAATAATAAATCAAAGGAAAACGACAATTTATGCCAATGAATTAACGTAGCTTATTGGAATATTAACGTTGTTACTTGATGGAGAATCGTTTTAAACTAAAAATCATTATAGACTGTCGAGTAAAACTAAAAATTCTTCTTTTTTGCGAACTGATAGCGGAATAGAAGACTTGTTTTTCATTATAATAGTATTACCACCTTCGGATTTAATGAAATGGTCAAAATATGCCATGTTTATCAAATGCGATTTGTGGGTTCTAAAGAAATTATGCGGACTTAACAGCGTTTCATATTCTTTTAGATTGGTAGAAACAACAAGTTTTGGTGCGTTTATAAAATAGAACGTGGTATAGTTTTTATCCGACTCGCAGTTGATGATATCTTGAATGTTTACGGAGTATATCTTATCGGAGGTTTTGAGTACTAGTTTTTGGAGGTTTTTTGGACGCTCTAAATTGGTGAACAGGTTGTGGAGTTTCATGTCAAAGACTTCCTTGCTCAAGGAATCTTCGGCTTTTTTAACTGCGTCTAATAATTCTTTGCTGTCTAATGGTTTTAGCAAATAATCTATGGCGGAAAAGCGAAAAGCTCTAATAGCAAAGTCTTCATAACCGGTGATAAAAATAACTTTAAAGCCAATTGGATTTAGCTTTTGTAATAAATCAAAACCAGTACCATCAGCCATTTCTACATCGAGAAAAACTAAATCAGGAGTTAATTGTTTTATTAATTTTATTCCAGAAGCTACTGATTCGGCTTGTCCAATAATTGAAATAGTAGGACAAGTTGCTTTGATAATAGCAATGTTTTCTTTTCGGATTTTTTCTATATCGTCAATGACTACGGCTCGTAACATATTTGGGTTTTAATTTTCGTAAATATAAGGAATTTCAAAAACAACTTTGGCTCCTTCAATTGTTCCTTCTGGGTTGAAAAGGTTATCGGTTTGTACTATAAAGTCTTTGTTTTTGGTGTAAGAGACCAAACGTTCTTTGGTTATGGTCATTGCTAATGATTTGTGGTTACTGACTTTAGTATCTGTTCCAAATCCTTTGCCGTTATCTGTTACTTCAAAGAAGAGTTTGTTTTCTTTTAGATAGAAATGAACGGCTATTTTTCCGTTTTTGAAGGTGTTGCTTAGTCCGTGTTTTATAGCGTTTTCTATAAAAGGTTGTGCGAGCATTGGTGGTAAGAAGATTGATTCTTTATCAATGGTATCTTCAACATCAATAGTAAATGCAAACTTGTTTTCATATAACAGTTGCTGGATGGAAAGGTAGTTTTCAATCATTTCTACTTCTTCTTCTAGCGAGATATAGTTTTCGTTGGAGTTTTCTAGAATTTGTCTTGTTAGTTTTGAGAATTTGCCTAAATAATCAACTGCTTCATCGTTTTGTTTGTTATTAATTAAACTTCTGATGTTTTGGACGGAATTGAATATAAAGTGCGGATTCATCTGTGTGATGAGTAGTTTTTGTTTGATTTGGTTTTTCTCTAAAACGTTAATTGCTTGTTTTTGTCTATTGTTTCAGTAGTAGAAATATCCGCCTAGGAGGAGTAATAGGAGTAGGGAAGAAAGTCCAATGAGCCAATTGTTTTTTGCGGCTGTTTTCTTTTCTGCATCTAGTTTTAGTGCTGTTACTTTTTTGCCTTGAAGTAGTTTTTGATTTAGTTCTTTTTTTTCAAAATCATAGAGTAATTGCTGGCGCGCCAATTTGTTTTTAGAAGTTACAAGTGCTGTTTTCTTTTGCGCTTCTAGTTTAACTTCGGCTACTTTCTTTTGTTGTTCTAGTGTTATGGCTGCTAGTTTCTTTTGTTGGATTATTTTTTGTTGGAGTTCTTTTTTTTCAAATTCATATTTGAGTTGTTGTTCTGTTATTTCTTTTTTGGAAGTCTAAATTCGAGTAGAGTCGGTTATGTTTTTATCAAATTCATAATATTGAAGTGCTTTTTCATAATTTTTATTCGCGAGGTTGATTTTATACAACATTTCGGCTATATCTTTTTGGAGTGTTTTATTGGTTGTTTTTTTACTTAGCTCGAATGCTTTTTCTTGATAATCTTTAGCATTTGTGATGTCTCCTTTATTGAAACTAATATTGCCAAGTCCATAATAGGTTGCAGCCATAGTCATAGTATTGGTAGTAGTTGCTTTCATAGAGAGCATTTCTTGAAAGAGTTTTTCGGCTGCTGCATAATTGCCTAGTTTCATTTCCATATCTGCTGCGCCAGATAGACCTAAACCTGTTTGTGTATCGGCACCTAGTTTTTTTGTTATTTCTAGTGATTTGTATGTGTTTGCTAAAGCTTCTTTATATTTTTTTAGTTTGCTGTTGCAGTATGCTATGTTTTGATAATTGGATGCTTTCCAGTTTAGTGTATGATTGCTTGGATATTCTTTATAGGATAGGTCACAAGATTCAATTGCTTTTTCGCTGTATTGAATTGCTTTTTCATATTCATTTTGATAGCGATAGGCATAGGCAAGAGTGGTATAGGCATAATACAATGAATGGACATAGGTTTTTTTATCTTTTTCATAAAACTTTAGTGCTTCAAATATTAGGGCTATTTGTTTATCGGTTTCATTGGTGGTTTTATATACTCCCGATTTTGTTAGATAAACGGTGTACATGTCATCATAGTTTTTGTTGGCTTTATATAGTGCAATGGCTTTATCGTAATTGAGTAATGCTTTGTTATACTCTTCTTTTTGCAAATGTCTTGTAGCAAGACTGGAGTAATAAGTAGCCAGCCATGTTGAGTATTTTTTTTGGAGTATTGGGTTGTTCTTTTTGTTGTGATTTTTTAGTGCTATTTCACCTAGCATATCAATTACTTGATGAAACTTTGGATCAAAGTTGTTTGTAAATTTAGTACGCGCTACTGTATGTATCATTTGTAGTCGTGTAGTATCGTGTAGTTTTGGGTTGCGTAGTGCTATTTTTAATGAATCGACGGCTTTTTCCTGAGCATAGGAAGTGGTTAAGAATAAGAGCGCAAAAACGATTACTCTTTTTAATTGAAATAATGGAAACATTGGTAAGGTTTAGTAGTTTTTTATAGCGGTAAAAGTAATAAAATTTAAAAAAGCATTTTGGTAGGAATGGTTTTTTAACTTATAGATAGTTGTTTAGATTTTTAGATTATTAGAAAGTTAGATTGTTAGATTGTTAGATTTTTAGAATGTT
The DNA here is from genome assembly GCA_035425765.1 of Flavobacterium sp. Lineage (GTDB taxonomy): Bacteria > Bacteroidota > Bacteroidia > Flavobacteriales > Flavobacteriaceae > Flavobacterium. The sequence goes on from DAOLYL010000169.1 coordinate 4,987, forward strand.
AGATTGTTAGAAAGTTAGATTTTTAGATTGGTAGAGTATTTTGCTCTTACTCGTTCGGTGT
>DAOLYL010000170.1:0-4888 GCA_035425765.1 Flavobacterium sp.
TCCATCAACTCCAGGAACATAGTAACTGTCAAGATTCAAATAATAACTTGGTAAGTTTTTATAATAAGTTGGATCAGGATTGTTAGCCAATTGATTATCAATTCTGCTGTTTCCTACGTATCCAAATTGATAAGCAACGTTTGTATTTAAAGTAGTTTTGTCAGATATTTTCCAGAAATGACTTAACATATTGATTGGCTCTTCAATATTTTTTTCTCTCGAATTTCTTTTTTCTCCGTCTTGATAACCCCAAAGTGAGTTGTATTTAAATCCTTTTAATCTAGTTACCTCGTCTGTGTTTGGAGAAGTTTTACCTCTACCGTTTTGAGCAAAGATTGAAGTAAAGTTTAAACTGTGGCTATCGTTGAATTTTTTCTCAACAGAAGCAAATAATGAATTTGCACTATAATCAGTTCCTTCAAAATAACCTTCTTGTGCCCATCTTCTTGAAGCCGAAACTACAAAAGCCCAACCTTCTTTATTCATTCCTGAAGCATGAGTTCCCATCATTCTCCAACTGTAATTAGTATTTGTTCCTGAGAATGAAACTCTTGAACCTTTTCTATATATAGAAGCTCTAGTATTAATTTCCTGTGTTCCTAAAATTCCACCAAAAGTATAATCTGATGGTGCAGAACCCATTGTAAATTCTTGATTTCTAGTAGCATCATTTAAACCACCCCAATTACTCCATTGTGGTCTTCCGTCATATACTTTATTCATAGAAATACCATTTATCATAGTAGTTCCATATTCGTTATCTAAACCTCTAATTCTAAAACGAGCTTGTCCCCAATTGAAAGCGGCTGTTTGTTGATATACATCTCTTGATGCTTGAAGTAATCCTGAAGTGCTTTCAGAACCACTGTTATCATCACCCAAATCATTTTCGGTTATGGTAACCAAACTAAGTTGTTGTTCTGAAGTTATGTCTTCTTCTAAAACAATAACTCCTAAATCTAACATTTTACCTTCTTCAACTTCAATTACCAACAACTGGTCTTTATAACCTGAACTTTTAATCTGAAGAAGTTGACTTCCGGCAGTAAGGTTATTAAATGCAAAAACACCCGTTGCATCTGTCAAAGATGTTAAACTAGTGTTTTGAATAGAAGCAACTACATTTTGTAATGGTTTTTGTGTTTTTGAGTCTAACACTTTTCCTGAGAAACCCGTTGATTGGGCAAAAACAAAAACTACCTGTAATACAAATAAAGTACTAATAACAAGTTTTTTCATAAATAAAATAATATTAATTTTTCTTTTCTGCTCTGCTTAACACAAACATAACAGCCGACAAATGTACATCATTTAATAATATTATTTACTTTTGGCTCGAAGTTTGTATTAAACTTGATATTAAATTAATATTACAATTTATGAGAATTAAAACGGTTATGGCGCTTTTCATTGCTTTTTTTGCAATAATTGGGGCAAATGCACAGTCAAAAAAGTATAATATTCATACGGTGGCTTTTTATAATTTCGAAAATCTATTCGATACTATCAATGGTCCGAACAACGATGAAGAATGGTTACCAAATGGTGCTCAGAATTGGACTGGAAAAAAATACAAACAAAAACTTCACAATCTAGCAAAAGTATTGTCAGAAATTGGAACATCAGACAATCCTAATAACTCACCAACATTTATTGGAGGATGTGAGATTGAAAACAGAGGTGTTTTGGAAGATTTAATCAAAGAACCTTTACTTATAAACAAAGGTTATGGAATTATTCATTTTGACTCACCAGACAAAAGAGGTATTGATGTTGCATTACTTTATCAAAAAAAACATTTTAAAGTAACTAGTTTTACTAATGTTCCGCTTCTAATATACAGAAATCAAGAAGGAAAAGCAGACAAAAAAGATACTGAAGAAGCAACAGATGATGTCATTGTTGTTGACAAATCTGCTGATAGAGTTTATACTCGTGATCAATTATTGGTTACAGGTTTTCTTGATGGTGAAGAAATTAATCTTATTGTTAATCACTGGCCATCGCGTTCAGGTGGTGAAAAGAAAAGTTCTCCGTTTCGTGAAGCTGCAGGAAGATTAAACAGAAAAATTATGGATTCTATTTTTGAGTTAAATCCAAATGCCAAAATAATTACTATGGGCGATTTGAACGATGGTTCTTATAATAAAAGTGTGAAAAAAGAAATTGGAGCCAAACGTAAAAAAGAAGAATTAAAACCATTTGACATTTATAATCCATTTGAAGAAATGTTCTATAAAGGACATTCTACACTTTTCTATCGTGATGCAGGAGATATTTTTGATCAAATTATGGTTTCTGAAAGCTTAGTTAAAAAAGATTATTCTAGTTTTCAATATTGGAAAGCTGGAATTTACAATAAACCATATCTAATTACTACTTCAGGACAATATAAAGGTTATCCGCTACGACATACTATGACTGAAATAGGTTATAGCGATCACTTTCCTGTTTTTGTATATCTAATCAAAGAAATTAAATAAATTTAAAGTCCCGATTTTATCGGGATTTTTTATTTCGTAACTTTACATAAACTTTTACTTATGTCAATTGCAAAGCCATTCAACCTCAACAAGTGGATAGACGAAAATCGTCATTTACTTAAACCGCCTGTTGGCAATAAAAACCTTTACATCGATTCTGGTGATTATATCGTCATGATTGTTGCTGGTCCAAATGCTCGAAAAGATTTTCACTATAACGAAACCGAAGAACTTTTTTACCAACTCGAAGGTGAAATAACTGTTTACGTTCAAGAAAATGGCAAAAAGAAAGCTATGAAACTTTCGGCTGGCGACATGTTTTTACTTCCTGCAAAAGTGCCACATTCACCTGTTAGAACAGAAAATTCAATAGGATTAGTAGTAGAACGAAAAAGAAACGGAAAAGAAATTCCAGATGGTTTACTTTGGTTTTGCGATAATTGTAATCACAAATTATACGAAGTCTATTTTGAACTCAATGATATCGAAAAAGATTTTCTAAAACACTTCAACCATTTTTACAATTCCGAAGAACTAAGAACATGCGATAAATGTGGAACTGTTATGGAAAGTGACGAACGATTTGTAACCAAATAATTTTACTCAATGACTAATTTTCTGGTTATTAATTGGTTTTCTTCATCTTCAATTTTCACCAAATAAACTCCTGTTGAGAAAAGACTTGTTTCTATTTTAGTGTCTAAATCAGTTGTTTTTTGTATATGTATTTTTTTTCCTAATAGATCAAAAATTTCTATTTGAAGATTTTCTTTTAATGCCGAAATCATAAAATAGTTTTGAGCTGGATTAGGATAAATTTTTATTGAACTTGAGAAAAATTCATAATTTGATAAATTGTTTGGGTCAAAACGAGCTAGGAAAATATTACTATCATAATTTGAAACAATTCCATTTGAATTAAAACTTGGTTGAAAGGAATTAACTGTTGAAATATTACTCGTACTTCTAGTTATTCCATAAAGATAAAATGAGTTTTCAAAAGGTAATATTTCTGAGAAATACTCGTCATTTGTTCCGCCAAAATAAGTTCCCCATATCTTTTCTCCATTTTCATTAAACTTCATTACATAGGCATCTGTTTTGAAATCTACAGATGATTGAAAAGGATTCAGGTTATTTTGAAAAGTGTTAGATGTACTTATATTATTTTGAAGATTTGTAACTCCAGCGATGAATACATTTCCATTACTATCAACCTGTAATGACCGCTGTTCAGCATAGTAATCATCAACTGGATTTAGACCAAGAAAACTAGTCCATATTCTTTCTCCTAAAGAATTAAATTTTGTTAAATAATTTCCATAATAATAATCTTTATACTCTTGAAAGCTTCCACTTGTAGTCAAATCTTCTCTACTAGAAATACCTGTAAAATATACAGAATCTCCATAGGATTTTATACTGTTTTTATAAATTATATCATCTTGCAGCAAATTCCCTCCAAAATAAGTACTCCAATCACGTTGTCCGTTTAGATTAAACTTAGAAATAAAAGGTGTTCCACATTCATTAAAACTTTCAGGTTGAAAACAATTATTAGTAGCAAAATATCCTGTCGAACTAGATAAGCAACTTGAAGACCTACCACAAATATAAAGTCCTGATTGATTTACTGTTATTCCTGAAATATAGCTTTCATTAACCCCATAATATGTTGACCAAATTCTATTCCCATCTAAATCAAATTTAGAAATTAAATAATCTGCTGTTTCTTTGTTTGTTTGAAAAACATTTTGAGTTCCTTGATTAGTTTCATTGATTAAAGAATAAAAATAAATATTATTATTATAAAAAACTGAACCTGTTTCAGACAATAAATTGTTTCCACTTGGACTTATAAAACTTTCGTTTGAAATTTCAGTATAATAAGATGACCAAATCAATTCGCCATACTGATTGAACTTTACAAAAAAACTACTTGGTGTATTACTTAGTGTTTCTCTAAAACTATTTGGAGTTGAAAGATTATTTGAACCATTTGTTAAACCAGTAGCATATAAATTATTATTCCCATCAATAGTTATACTCTCCAAAACATCATCGCCAACACCTCCAAAAAAAGTAGCCCAAACTACTTCTCCGTTTGGGCTAAATTTAGTTATGAAACCATCTGAATTTCCACCTCCAAAAATTATTTGAAAAGCATCATTACTTGGCATGAAAACACTTTGCTCTTTAACACTTCCTACCATATAAATATTTCCATCTTTATCGATTGCACTTGTTCCTAAATAACAATGTCCGTCATTGTAGTAGGTTGCCCAAGTTTTTTCAAAATTATTTTGAGAAAGAACAATTTGAAATTGCAATAAGATTAAGAAAGTTATAATTTTCATGGTTTAAAAATCACTTATAGTTATTATAGTTTCTTGTAAATTAGGAAA
>DAOLYL010000171.1:0-4698 GCA_035425765.1 Flavobacterium sp.
GTTGAAACCAAAGAATATGTAAAAGATTTACAAATCGATACTGATTTTGAATTGCTTTTCCCTGACGAATACATCAATAATGTTACGGAACGATTAGTACTTTATAATGAACTTGGCACTTGTAAAACCGAAGAAGAATTAATTACCTACGAAAACAAACTCATCGACCGTTTTGGTCCGTTGCCCAAAGAAGCAAAAGCATTGTTGAACAGTATTCGCATCAAATGGATTGCAACCAAAGTCGGAATTGAAAAAATAGTGATGAAACAAGGTAAATTGATTGGTTATTTTATTGCTGACCAACAATCGGATTATTATACTTCAAAACGTTTTACTAATGTGTTGCGATTTGTGCAACAACACGGAAACATCTGCAAAATGAAAGAGAAAGAAACCAAGAATGGTTTACGTTTATTATTGACTTTTGAGAATGTAAAATCGATTAACAAAGCATTGGAAATGATGAAAATGCTAGAATAGAAAACACAGATTTTCACAAAAATATTTCAAAAAAGAAGCCGTAAATCAGTATAATTTACGGCTTCTTTTTTATCAAATTACATTTTCAACACTTTGAAATTAGCTTCTTTTTCACCAAATTTCAGTTTGAAGAAATAACTTCCTGTTGCAAATTGTGAAATATCAACCGAAGTTTCTAACGTATCAATCGTTTGATTAAATAATTTTCTTCCTTCGATATTATAAACGGTAATTTCAGAAATAGACGTATTTGATTTAATATATAAATTTCCATTCGTAGGATTTGGATAATAACTAAAATCAATAAAATGGTTGTTAGAAATTCCTAGTGAAGGAGAACAAGAAATTGTAGCTGTCCAGCCTGCATCAGTAACGAACTGGTCTGAGAAAAATCTAAATGTCAACGAACCATCAACTGCCGTTGAGGTGATTGTTCCCGGAGAATCTAGTCCAGTATAACCACCAACTTGAAATTCTGGGAAAGTTTCGTCTGAACCATCATAGATGTATAAGTAATCAAAGTCTAATTCTAAACTAAATGAGGTGAATGTTGCTGTTAGTTTTTGATTAGGTAAATTAGGAATCATTGATCTTGTATATGACTCTAGATTGGTGTGTTCATCAAATTGTCCACCAGAATCTGTAAATAACATTCCACCGCAATAATTTCCTGCTGTTGCAAAAATATTTTCTCTAGAAGTTGGTGTTATTCCAGAGCAAATAGGTCTAATTCTAGCTTCGTAATAAGTATTAGCGTTTAATCCTGAAATAGAATAACTATTTGTCATAACAGTATTCCAAACGGAATTTGCATTAGGTAATGTTACTGAAATTTGCCAAGAAGTTGCTTCCGTATTTAAATCTGTCCAAGTTATTGTTGCACTGGTTTGGGTAACATTAATTCCTTGGATATCAACAATAGAGCTAATACAAGTATTTACACAATCCGTACTTAGACAACTTTTACTATTTACTCTATTTTGGATTAAAGCTGCGGGTTGAGGTCCAAAACCATTTGCTAAATTAATTCCAACACCAGAAACTAAATGGCAATAACTCATTATTGTGCCTTTGGTTACAGAATTAGGAATTGGAGCTTGAGCACAATTTCCTTCGACATATCCAGCTTCTGGACCACAGCCATCAATAGCAGTTCCATTTCCGTTCCAAGAGCAAGAATGCGTGTGTGGAGAACCTAAAGAATGACCAAATTCGTGAGTTATAACATTAACTGTCCATGAATAAGTTGGAACAGATGAATAAGTAATATTCACATCAGAATAAGCATAATTAAATTCACCACAAATAGAGTTTAACGCAGCAACACCACCTAAACCACCAGGATCAATACCAACCAACATTCCAACATCACCATTAAATATTGGACGGTTTTGAGCAAAAGCATTTAAATAATCTCCAGAGTTTGCGCCAACTCCATGATAAGGATCAACACTAGTCCAAACAAAAATTGATTTTATAGCTGTTGTTATTCCATCATTAGTAAATAATGTTTGAACATTATTAAAAACAGAAGTCATCCAATTGGTTGTTGTAGTTATATTGCTGCTGTTTTGAACATATAAACTGTAATCAACTTCAAAATACATGGTAACACATTTTAGTGTATTTGCTTCTCTATTTGAATTTGTGCTATTTTCAGTAAAAGCTTCTTCTTCAACTTCTTTTACGTGACAATTCCAGTCATTCAAAACTTTCATTTTAGCATCAGAATAAACAATATAATCTAGTTGATTGTCTTTTTTATCCAATTTCCCAATGACTAAATTTCCTAGCGATTCACTTGAAATAATTCCATTAAATTCACCATTAAAAAAATTGAATGACGAAACTGAATTCATGTCATTTTTAATAATTCCTCTGTAGTAAACGCCTTTTTGATAAGCAACATTTTTTTGTTTATCAGTATCTATTTGAAAATCTTCTGTAAAAGGATTTATTTTATACAACAAAACAGAAATCGATTGATTTTGATAGGGAATTTCTAATTCTATATAGTTGTCTTTGCTGTTAAAGACTTGATTTATTTTTGACAAATCAACTTTTGCTAAAGTTGCACCATCAACTACCTTTTCGACATCGGAAGAGATAATAGATGTATTTGGAGTTAAAACGGAAACTTTTTTGAAATTAGTTTTTAAATCTTGAAGAGTTGCAACTTGTTTTGCAATTTGATTTTGACCAAAAAGAGAAAACGAGAGAAGCAATGATAATAAGAGTAGGTTTCTTTTCATAAGAATTTGAATCTTTGGGGTAAAGTTATTTAAAAAGGTTAAAAAATTGAATTTTTGCCAACTTTTATGACTTGTTCAATTAAAAATGATAGAAAGCATCATCAATATGCTCAATTTTGTAATTTTTTCCTTCTTTGTGAATGGCGATAATATCAAATCGAACTTCAACGTCTAAATCATTTGAAATTACATATTCATTTACGGCTTTTACTAGCAATTGGATTTTTTTTGGTTTTACAAAATCTTGTGGCAATCCAAAATCAATAGTCGAACGCGTTTTTACTTCAACGATGGCAAGGATATTTTCTTTTTGGGCAATAATATCTATTTCAGCTTTTTGAAAAACCCAATTGGTTTCCAATATATCATAACCATTCTTTTGCAGAAAATCTACAGCCAATTCTTCTCCAAGTTTTCCCAGTTCGTTGTGTTCTGCCATTTACTAGATTGTTAGACTTCTTAGATCGTTAGACATTTTAGATTTTAGAAAATCAAAATATCTATTCAAAAGTTACTTTACTTTTCTCAGGGGTTACTTCCATAGAAATTTTTCCACCAAAAATCAACGCTCGATTGTCTCGAATATGTCCAGCAGGAAAATTATAAATCACAGGAATATTTAATCCTTTGATGGTTTCTTCGATGATTTCGAGAGCATTTTTTCCCCAAGGAATTTCGTTGTCTTTCATATCGGTCATTCCGCCAACGATAATTCCTTTTAAACTGTTTAAACAGCCGTTTCGTTTTAAGTTCATCATCATTCGGTCAATATGATACATGTATTCGTCTAAATCTTCGATGAAAAGAATTTTGTCTTCGCAGTCAATCGCCGATTCTGAACCTAACAAACTGTATAAAATTGATAAATTTCCGCCAACTAATTCGCCTTTGGCTTTGCCAACATGATTTAAAGCATCGCAATCCAATTCGTATTCTAATTTGTCGCCAAACAAAGCTGAGCAAAGTGAATTCTTAGCATCATCAGTTGCTCTTGCTACGCTTACTGGCATAATTCCGTGAATAGATTGAAAACCCATTCGGTTTAAATGACTGTGCAAAACCGTTACATCACTAAAACCGATAATCCATTTTGGGTTTTGTTTGAATTTAGTAAAATCGAGTTTATCAATAATTCGAACGGTTCCATAACCGCCACGAACACACCAAATGGCTTTGATATTTGGATTGTCCAATTGTTCTTGAAAATCTTCCGCACGTTGTTCATCGGTTCCAGCTAGTTGATGGTGAAATAAACCAATTGTTTTGCCAATTTTCACTTTTAAACCCCAACCTTCAAGCATGTCAATAGTTGGTTTTAAATTGTCTTCAACGTTTTTTCGAGCAGTAGAAACTATGGCAACGGTATCGCCTTGTTGCAGAAATGGTGGTGTAATCATCTTTTTTTGAGAATAAGAGAAAAAAGTAATCAATAAAATTAAAATCGTTCGCATTAATTATGTGTAAATGACTGTTTCAAAAGTAAACAAATCCTAAATTAATTCGTGATTTAGTGGCTAAAAAGTTATTTTTGCTCTCTATTTAGAAAGTTTATGTTAGAAAACCCAAAAAGATATACAATTACTGCTGCGTTGCCTTATACAAATGGTCCAATCCACATCGGTCATTTGGCTGGAGTTTATGTTCCGTCTGATATTTATGCGCGCTATTTGCGTTTGCAAGGAAAGGATGTTGCGTTTATGTGTGGCAGCGATGAACACGGCGTTGCGATATCGATGAAAGCCAAAAAAGAAGGCATTACTCCGCAAGAAGTAATTGATAAATACGATGGAATTATTAGAAAATCATTCATAGATTTCGGAATTTCGTTTGATAATTATTCTAGAACTTCGTCTAAAATTCATCACGATACGGCGCAGGAATTTTTCAGAAAATTGTATGATAATAACGATTTTATTGAAGAAGTTACCGAGCAATTGTATGATGCCAAAGCCGATCAGTTTCTAGC
>DAOLYL010000172.1:0-4686 GCA_035425765.1 Flavobacterium sp.
TTGCCATTGGTCGTTTACCAGGTTGGATTGCTCAATGGAAAGAAATGCGTGTAAACAAAGAACCAATCGGAAGACCGAGACAAGTCTATACTGGACATCCATTAAGAGATTTTAAACCGATGGATAAAAGGTAAAAGTTTGTTAATTATAATCATAAGCTCCGCTACTCAGCGGAGCTTTTTTATTTAACGACTATTTATTATAAATTACAAATTGTAGGTAAAATACATAATTGAAATATTAAAAAGTGTATTTCATCGAAAAAATATGCTTTTAATGGTTTTTAATAAACTCTTCTTCTATATTTGAATTGTCAAAACAAGCAATATAAAAATCAAATAATTTAATAACTCAAAGGTTAAATTATTTGCACAAACAGGTTTTTATATCCTAACTGTACAAGATTTAACGTTTCAGTTTTTAATCAAAAAAATAGAATTGTAAAAGCAATTTTTTGTGTTAAAAAGAATTAAAAAACCTCTAAATCCTACAGTTATGAAATTAAAAAATTACTCATTTATCTTATCATTTATTGTTCTTGCTGCTATTGAAAATGGATATAGCCAAGGCGGTAATACTTTTTCTGGTGAAGAAGCAGGAACGAATAGCACAGGAAACTATAACACAGGTTTTGGATTGTTTTCCCTACACAATAATGCTAATAACAGCAATACGGCTTTTGGTGCTAATACATTACCATTAAATAGAGGAGGATTTAATTCTGCATTTGGGAATGATGCCTTAAAACGAAATATAGATGGTCAACTGAATTCTGCTTTTGGAACAAGAAGTTTGGAAAATAATTTAACAGGAACAGGCAACGTTGCCGTTGGATTTAGAGCATTAGGAAATTCAAATATCACAGGTTCTAATAATACTGCAATTGGCTATGCAAGTCTTTTGATAAATGAAGGAAATTCAAATGTCGCTCTTGGTCAATACTCTGGATGGAATTTAGTATCTGGTAATGGGAATGTTTTAATTGGAACTGATTCGGGTAAATTTTTGCAAAATGGTAACCAAAACGTTTTTCTTGGAAAGGTTGTCCTAGAAAATCATCCATCTACAAATTTATTGGTTGGTAATGATGCTAGTAGAATTATTACAATTGCTGATGGTGCAGGAAATCAAAGAATTTTAATAAATAACAACGGTAATGTTGGAATTGGTTTAGGTAATAATGTTAGACCATTAAATAAATTAGATGTAAATGGCGGAGTAGTTATTGGTAAAAATTATATGCCAAATATAGTTGATACGCCAGATGTTATTGCTCCTGCAAATGGATTATTAGTTCAAGGAACTGTTGGGATAGGAACAACTTTACCAAAAAACAAACTTGAAATTACTCATGGAACAGACGGAAAATCAGGTCTTCGTTTTACGAATTTAACTAGTAATTCATCACTTGACGCCAACGCAGCAACTGATAAGTTTTTAACTGTAAATGCAAATGGAGATGTGGTTTTACAAAAAACAGCAACAAGTGCTTTAAGTGGAACTTTGACAACAAATAACAATACGATAACGAGCAATGTAAATGGAAGTATATCTAATGCTTCAATAATAAATTCAGTTACTAACACTATCAACTCAAATAACCAATTGGTGACTACAATAAATGGAGTTACAAGTACTCCAATTACATTTCCATCATATACGGATACTGATGCACAATCACTTTCTTTGGTTGGAAATACATTATCTATTTCAAATGGTAATTCAGTAGTATTGCCAAACTTTAGTGAAGTTGATGGAAGTACAACTAATGAACTTCAAACCCTTTCTCAATCAGGAAGTACCATCACATTGTCTAATGGTGGAGGTTCTTTTCAATTGCCAACTTTAACAGATACTGATGCTCAATCATTATCGCTTACTGGAAATGTTTTAGCAATATCAAACGGAAACTCTGTAACACTTCCTGTTCCAGTATTTACAGGTAATGGAAACATAACGATAACAGGAAATGGCTCAACAGCAACTCCTTATCTTATTAATTCAATTGACACAAGTATTTATACTAATAATGGAAGCATTAATCAGTTATCAACTACCAATGGGAATAGAGTTGTAGATATGAACAGTAGAAATATTTGGTTTAACACAGCAAATAGCCCAACTAACGGAAAAATTTATTTAGGTTCAACTGCTAATTATCCTAGTTCAACAGGAAATTATAAATTATTTGTAGAAGGTGGAATTTTAACCGAAAAAGTAAAAGTAGCTTTAAGAAGCACAGCAAATTGGGCTGATTATGTTTTTGCAGATGATTATAAATTAATGCCATTATCAGATGTTGAAAAATTTATTTCTAAAAACAATCATTTGCCAGGTATTAAATCAGCAACCGAATTAGCAAAAAATGGATTAGATGTTGCTGAAATGCAAGCCAAACAAATGGAAAAAATAGAAGAGTTAACTTTATATGCAATTGAGCAAGACAAAAAAATAAAGGAACAAAATCAATTGATATCTAAATTCAGCACCGAATTAGAAGAATTAAAAAATCAAGTAAAAGCACTAATCGAAAAAACAAAATAACATGCAAAAAACAGCAAAAATAGTTTTGCTACTGTGTTTTTGCTTCCATTCATTTTCGATTTTTGCTCAACATGATGAGTACATAGCTGCCGAAAACAGAAGGATTGCAAACACTAAGCAAACAGAGAAAGAAATAGAAAAATTTGTCAATGATAACTTCAAGAATTACAAATTAGCTCGTGAAGTTAATGACGAAGTTATAAAACATCTTAGAGAGGAAGAGGAATTCACTCAAGATGAACTAGAAGCGGCATTGATAAATGCAAAAAAGCATGAATTAAGAAAGCTATTCTTTAGAGAAAACCCAGATAAAAAAGCAGACTATTCTGCTGCCGAAATTTCTCGTTCTATTGCACAAGATTGTGTAAACGGTGATTTTGAAAATGGAACTGCTGGATATTCGTTTTGGTCGGATAATTATGCTCAACCGGACTCTGGTGAAGATTTTTTCTTGTCTTGTGCAACGCCAACAGAACTTTCAGCATCAAATGTAATGACTGCATCGACTAATAATTTTAATTCTAGAGTAAATTTGATTAATAGTACAGCACCAAATTATGAACAATATGATCCAATATTAGAAAGTTTTGGAGTTAATGTTCCAACACTTAGTTCAAATGGAGGTGAAAAATGTATAAAACTAAATAATACTGGAGGATATGGTTCGTCTGATATTACAACATTTTCTCGCTATTTTCCTAGTATCAATCAAGCGACTATCGATTTTAATTTTTCGTTGATAATGGATAATAAACCAGAACATGGTCAACCAATTCAACCTTTTTTTAGAGTTAGAGTTTTAGACCAAAATGGGAATATTGTTGATGAAATATGTATCATTGCTAATCCTGATAATTGTCTTTTTAATATCATTTATGTTAATGATGAAAGAAGAATATTGTACACCGATTGGATTTGTGCTCGATTAAATGTTGAAAGTATTCTAAATCAACCTGGTACAATTGAATTTACCATTAGTGATTGTCAGCCATCAAAACATTTTGGAACAGTTTATATTGATAATATTTGTGGTGTAACTTGTCCATCGCCTCAACTTGGTGCCTTGAGTTTAGATCCAACAAATATTAGTTGTCCAGATGTTTTAGCAATAACGCCTTTCAATGTTTGTGGAACGTATCAATCACCTGCAAATGCTACACTTAATACTTTGGTTTTACATGTTTTACAAGATGATGTAATTGTCGCAACAATAAATGCTCCAACACAGTTAACCGCCAATACATTTTGTTTTGAAGTCTTGCCAAGTCTATTCGGAGTTGATCCATCGGGTAATTTTGAATTCCAAGTTGATGCTACTTTTAATGTCACTTGTCCTGCAGGAAATTTTGTTTACGACATAACCGATTTTTCTGCCAATGTTGGTCCAGATGTCTCTTTTGAAGATTGTTGTATTGCAACACTTACTGTGACTTCACCAGCGGATGATTTGAGTAATCAAGCAGCAAATAGTGATAAGAAAAAGGAACGTTCAGACTGGATTAGAGCAACAAATATAATTGAAGTTGGGAATAATGATTTACAAGATGGAGTAGTCTATCATTCGGGTAATTTTGTTGAATTAAATCCTGGTTTTGAAGCTCTTTCAGGTGCTCAGTTTGCAGCTTACATTGAAGGATGTTCGAATAATTACGTTTACAGAATACAAGAAAGTAACGCAACAATTAAAAATGAAATTAGTAAAGCTGAAGAGGATATTAATTTAGTCAGAATTGCGAATGGTTTTACCATAATTCCAAATCCTTCAAGTAGTTTTGTAGAAATTATCACAAAAAACACTCAGTTTGATAAAATCACAATAACAACTATCGACGGAAAAATGGTGTTAGAAAAAAACATTCAAAAAACCGATAGAGCGCAACTAGATGTTAGCCGTTTTGCCAATGGAGTTTACATAATAAATATTCTAACAAAAGAAGGTCAACTCTTTACTGAGAAACTAATGAAAAATTAAATTTCAATTAAAAAAATACTTATAAACAAAGCTTCTCTTAATCGGGAAGCTTTTTTATATTTGTCAAAATCAGTGTTAAAAAGTGATGCTTTTTTACACAAAATTAATTTTATGCTACAATTAAATGTAAAAAACGAAACTTCACGACTACGAGCAGTTGTGCTAGGTTC
>DAOLYL010000173.1:0-4601 GCA_035425765.1 Flavobacterium sp.
GCTTGTGGTAAACTAGTACGAGCAGCTTGTGTTGTTCTAACGTTTGTTTTAGTTGCTATTTTCATACCCATGTTTCCTGCCAATGCAGAAAAGAAAGCTCCAAAAATAAAGGCAACTACAATTAATATATGTGTTGTTGGAACTACAAATGAAATTCCAGCCAAGACGACACTAGCTAATACTACGAATATTGCTAATAATCTGTATTCTGCTTTTAAGAAAGCTAAAGCACCTTCATAGATGTAATCTGAAATCTCTTTCATTTTTCCATCTCCAGCATCTTGTTTTAAAACCCAGCTTCTTTTGACTGCCATAAAAAGCAATCCAATTAACGCCATAACTATTGGCAAATAAATCATCATTGATTCCATAAATATAATTTTCGTTATAAATTTTATCGGGTGCAAAAGTAACAAAACTTTAACAAATAAAAAGAATATTTTTTTATTCGTTTGTTATCAAATAATTAACCGTTTTAAACTATTGGTTTCCTGTTTCTTTTTTCTAAATAATGATGCCAAAGAAAAAAAGTCGCCATACTTCGATAGGGTTTCCAGTTTTCTGAAAGTTTAGCTATTTCTTCCGAAGTTTTACAGTCAAATAATTCCTTTATGGTATTGACAACAGCAATGTCACCAAGCGGAATTATGTCTTCGGATTGGAGTGAAAACATCAAGTAGACATCTATTGTCCAATTGCCAATTCCTTTAATTTTAATGAGTTCTTTTCTAACTTCATCGTCCGTTTTTTGAGAAAGTGTTTCTAAAATCAATGATTTATTCAGAATAGCTTCCGCCAAAGCTTTTAAATAAACTGCTTTTTGTCGACTAACAGAACAATCTCTAAGTTCTTCAATAGAAATTGTTGAAATAGTTATTGGCGTTACTTCTATCAAAAAACGCTCAAGCTTTTGATAACAAGCACGAGCCGATTCTATAGAAACTTGTTGCTCTAAAATAAGTTTGCATAAAGTCTGAAAACCTTCTGGACGAGAAGGAATGAAAGGTTTTCCATATTGCAGATACAACTTTTTAAAGACTTCATCTTTTTCAACTAAAAAAGAAATTGCATCTTTCATTATTAAAAATAAAATCCAAACGAACCTTTAATAGTAAAATTATTAGTGTCAGGAACATCACGATAATTAGCTCGCCAAGCGAAATCAATTCTAAATACTTTGAAAATATTCCCAATTCCAGCGTTATATTCCCAATAGGGTTTTTCAGGTGATTGATAGATTAATCCAGAAGCATTTATTGCTCTATTTTCATCTGAAATTGTTCCATAAACTCCTTTTATTCCGATGATTTCTCTAAGATTTAGCTTTCGCAAACCTGGAATTCTTGAGAATATTTTTCCGTTAAAATTATGTTGCCAATTAATTGTTGCATATTCATCGGCTACAAATTCATAGAAATTTAAATTACTAAACGTATTTTCAATAATGAAATACGTCTGATTTCCTGGCACAACGCTCATTAATCCTAAAGGAATTTTTCCAAATGTTTTCCCTAATTCCATCGTAATATTTGAACGTCCAATAGCACCAATAATAATTGGTTGTTTGTAGTACAACTGCAGTTTTTGGTAATCAAAATCACTATCTATTAAACCTTTAAAACCTTGACTATAATTGATAAAAAATCGACTGTATGGACTATCAACTTCTCTTCTTTCAACGCCATAACCCATCGTTTTTCGTTTTGGAGTATATTCTGCCTGAAGATTGATTTCAGACTGTTTTACTTCACTACTTGTTGTTGTAAAAGTGTCATCGTTGAAATAATTTAAACTAAAAGTATCTGATGCCGATTCTAATGTTCTATATGAAAATCCTAACTGCATTGTGAGGTTTTTGACTGGTTCAATTTCTGCAGCAATGGTACTCAAATTTATATTGGTTAATTTCCCGTTTGCTCCAGTAGTAAAAAGCCCAGACGAAGCATAACTTCTTCCTAAAACATCATTGGTAGTGGTTAAACTTGCTCCAATTTGCTCAACATCTCTACGATTTCCTCCCGAAAGAATTAGTCGATTTTTCTTGTCAACCATCCATTTTCCAGAGATTCCATATTTGAATTTATGGTCATCAAATCCATAAGCTGTATATCCTTGCAATCGCCAAGTATCGTTTGGTCCAAAATAAGTTCTTCCTCCAACTCGAACTCGAACACCTTCAACTTCATTATACCCAAATGTGGAGAAAATTGGTCCATAATCGAAGTTATTCAATTCAACATAACCGCTTCCTAAAATAGAAACTAAATTATACATTCGTTGGAACTTCTTAACCGTTTTTAGTGTATCAAGCATTTTATAAATCCCAAGCTCGTCTTTATTTAATTTTTCAAAACGATTTTCTTGCCAAAATTCATCAGATTTACTGTAAACAGCATTATCTATAAAGTTAATTTCTTCTTTATAAAATTTTTCAGGTTTCTTTTCATCAAATTTAAAATTTTGATATAACGTTGTTCGCTTTCCATAAATTCCTTTCGATTCTTCTTTTTTGCGCAAAGCAAAATCAGACATCATATAATCTCTTGTTGGCAGAAAAATTGAATCATTTAGCACTTCAAATTCTTGCTCTAAATAAATGTCTTTCACCCAGTTAATGTTAGCACTTTTGGTAATAGCCATGTTGATTTTTTTTATGGCAAATGTTGAATCATTAACCCAAAAATCTCCTTTGAAAGTCAATTCATTTTTTCTCCTTGGATAAAAAACAATATTATAACACCATTTATTATCTATAAAAGCAGTATCGGCTAAAACATAATTGTAAACATCTATTCCTGTTCTTGAAAGCGGACTTGTGAAACTTTTATCGAAAAAATACAAGTAATTATCATAAATATCGAAGTCATTATATAAGTCTTTTATAAAAGTGTTTACGCCATCTCCATTTCCTAAACCAGAATTTTTATTTGCTTTGAGAATTTCTTTTGTCTTCTTGGATTGATTGTCGCCATAAACCTCTGAAATGGATTCATTAATGAAAATTGGCAAATAGGTTTTTCCCGTAACGCTAGATGTGTCAACATTTTTGAACACAAATTCCATTCCTTTGAAAAGTTTACTTTTCATCATAGCACTATCGATGGTATTCATGTCAAACTCTACTTTTTCGTATTTATCATACTGATATTGTTTGAACATTTTTAGTCCATTTTTTCGTCGTCTTTCCCAAATTTTTCGAAGAATATCTAAAGCTGGATTATTTTTCTTAGAAGTTTTTCCAGCAAAAATCACAACTTCTTTTAAATTTCTTCCTTCACCTTCGCTAAGAACAACTTTAAAATCATAGTTTACTGACTTAGTTAGCTTTACTTCTTTAGTCGGAAAACCAACAAAAGAAACTAATAAAACGTCATAATTATCTGCCGATTCAATATAAAATCGTCCATCTTCATTGGAAACTACACCAATTTTTGAACCTTTAAAAACTACATTAGCATAAGGAATTGGCTGATTGGTATTATCAACTATAGTTCCGCTCACTTTGGTCTGGGCAGAGAGAAAATTTGCCGAAGCAAAAAACAAAATAAAGGATAAAATAATATTTTTCATAGGCACAAAAAAACCACGCAAAGCGTGGTTCAAATATAGTAAGTTTATTATTATTTATACATAACTTTTTTTACTGCTTTTACCACATCATTTGAGTTTGGCAACCATTCTTTCAACAATGTTGGCGAATATGGAGCTGGCGTATCAGCAGTAGTAATTCTTTGAATTGGAGCATCCAAATAATCAAACGCTCTTTCTTGAACCATATAGGTAATTTCAGAAGCAACACTTGCAAATGGCCAAGCTTCTTCAAGAACTACCAAACGATTTGTTTTTTTCACAGAAGTAATAATCGCATCATAATCCATTGGACGAACGGTTCTTAAATCGATGATTTCACAAGAAATTCCTTCTTTAGCTAATTCTTCCGCAGCAATAAAAGCTTCTTTGATGATTTTTCCAAAAGAAACGATAGTTACATCAGTTCCTTCTCTTTTAATATCGGCAACTCCTAATGGAATCGTGTATTCACCTTCTGGAACTTCGCCTTTGTCTCCATACATTTGTTCTGATTCCATGAAAATAACTGGATCGTTATCACGAATGGCAGCTTTCAACAAACCTTTTGCATCATAAACTGTAGATGGAACGACTACTTTTAAACCTGGCGTATTAGCAAACCAGTTTTCAAAAGCTTGTGAATGCGTTGCTCCAAGTTGTCCAGCAGAAGCTGTTGGTCCACGAAAAACCATTGGCATTGGAAATTGTCCAGCCGACATTTGACGCATTTTGGCAGCATTATTAATAATTTGGTCAATTCCAACTAACGAAAAGTTAAACGTCATATATTCTACAATTGGACGACAACCGTTCATGGCTGAACCAACCGCAATTCCTGCAAAACCAAGTTCTGCAATTGGCGTATCGATAACTCTTTTTGGACCAAATTCATCAAGCATTCCTTTGGAAGCTTTGTAAGCACCGTTATATTCGGCAACTTCTTCACCCATTAAATATACTGATTCATCGCGACGCATTTCTTCACTCATCGCTTCGGCAATTGCTTCTCTAAATTGTATCGTTCTCATATA
>DAOLYL010000174.1:0-4549 GCA_035425765.1 Flavobacterium sp.
GATTGGATTTTCTTTGATAAAAAAGGAAAAATCATCGGGATAAAAAAATATGAAAAAGGCGAATTAATTTCGGAAATTGAAATGTAAACGCAACTTTTTTTATAAAAATGTATCTTTGAAGTAAACCTAACCATTATGAAATATTTTTTAACCGTATTAAGTTGCCTTTTTTTAGTAACTATTTCATGTTCTGATGATGACAACAAAAAAACTACAAACTCCAATTGCGATAAGCAAGCGATAGTTTTTAGTGACGATAATTTTCAAGATGTTATAACCGCCAATTATATGATAACAAACGTGGTTTTAAACGGAGATTGCTTATCAGTTACTATAAGTTCTAGCGGTTGCAGTGGCGAAACTTGGGATGTGGAACTTATAAGTTCAAACAGTATTTTGGAATCATTTCCTGTACAAAGACTCGTGAAAATTGAACTTGACAATCCAGAAGTTTGTTTAGCTATTGTTCAAAAAACAGTTTCGTTTGATTTAACTCCATTTCAAGTTGATGGACAAAATCAGGTCATTTTAAATATTGATGGTTGGGACGAACCAATTACTTATCAGTATTAAAAATTTTGATAAAATTATAATCGAAAAACCTCATAATCAGTACAGTTTGTGAGGTTTTTTCTTTGCTGAAATTTCAACTTTCAAATTATTTTACTTCTAAAAATCAATCGTTTACAATAAAAATTATTTTTTGGCGTTATATTTGTATAATCATCATTAATCAAAAAATAATCAATCATGTTAAAACGTTTTTTCCTTCTTTGTTCTGGTGTCGATACTGACATTGTGAACGGTTGTTCCAACGGCGAGCAAAACAAATATGCCGGAATTGGAGCTACAGTTTTCTTCACAGCCGTTATGGCTTTTATCGCTGCGAGTTACGCTTTATTTACCGTTTTTGACAACGTATTTATTGCTGTTGCTTTTGGATTAGTTTGGGGATTTTTAATCTTCAATCTTGACCGATTTATTGTTTCGACTATCAAAAAAAGAGATAATTTTCTAGACGAATTTATTCAAGCTTCACCGCGAATTATTTTGGCGATTATTATTGCGATCGTAATTTCAAAACCATTGGAAATCAAAATTTTTGAAAAAGAAATCAATACCGTTTTATTAAAAGAAAAAAACGAAATGACTTTGGCAAATAAAAAGCAAGTTGCCAATTATTTTCAATCGGATTTGGATAAAAACAAAGCGCAAATCGATAGTTTGAAAAGCGATATTACCAAAAAAGAAAAAGAAGTAAACGATTTATACTCAACTTACATCACCGAAGCTGAAGGAACAGCTGGAACTAAAAAACTAGGAAAAGGTCCAGTTTATAAAGAAAAACGCGAAAAACATGATGCGTCTTTGCAAGATTTGGCAACTTTAAAAACGGCTAATCAAACCAAAATTGCCGATTTGGAAGCCAAAGCCAAAACGCTACAAGCTGATTTAGACAAAAAAGTAACCGAAACCCAACCTATTATTGATGGTTTCGACGGATTGATGGCGCGAATTAATGCTTTGAACAAATTGCCTTGGTTGCCTTCATTTTTCATTATGCTGCTGTTTTTAGCCATAGAAACTTCGCCTATTATTGCCAAATTATTATCGCCAAAAGGTGAATATGATTTCAAACAAGAAGATGGCGAAATGGGCATTAAAAACGTAATCGCTCAAAATCGTTACCAAAGTGAATTGCAACGAAAAACCGATGCTGAAATCTATGATAAAGTTTATGCTGACATCAAAGACGACAAAGAATTATACAATTACAAGAAAAAAGGTGCAACCGAATTATTGAAACTGCAAGCTGATGGTTTTGTAGAAAAACAGAAGAAATCAATGTAGTTTAACCACATAAAATACAAAGAAAAAACCCTGTCAGAGTTTGAAACTCTGACAGGGTTAATTATTATAGAAAAAATACTTTTACATATATTTTATAATCTCAGCTTTCAACTTATCATATTCACCTTGAAGAATTAATCCATTGTCTAACAACTTTTTATAGTTCTGAAGTTTTTCAAATAATTCGTCTTGAGATAAATCGGCTAAGCTTTTTTCAGTTTCTACTTTTACGTCGGGAAATTGCTTTTCATCTCGATAACCCGAAACAGAAATAATTTCTGCAAAATTAGTTACTTCTTCTGCCTGAATTTCTTCTACAACTTCGGCTTCTTCAATGATTTCAACAGGAGTTTCAACAACTTTTGGTTCGTCAAAAATTGGTGTATTCACAACTGGATTTTTCAAGAAATCCAATTGTTCTTTGGCAAAAGTATATAATTTTCGAGCTTGATTTTTTGGTAAATAATCTACAGTATGCGTTAAATCGGATTTGGTAGAAAACGTAAATTCTGCTCCCAAAATTCCTTCTTTTACAAAACTTGCCGCAATATCATCCCAGTCATAATCAACAAATTCCATCGATAATCCGAGATTTTTTGGTTTGCAAAGAATAATTCGCTTATTGGTTACCACAATGCTATCGGGCAAAATAGTTACGGCAGGTTTTTTTTGAACTGCAATATATCCAATTTCTTCATTGTTCATCAATAAGTTATCCAACTTTGAAGTAATTTTTTCAATCGCTTTTGGATCTTGGTCTTCGTTTAATATTTTCTTTAAATTATCTAGCATGGTTTTATTTTAAAATTTGAAAGCGCATTATTCATTTATACCTACAAGGTTCTGAAAACCTTGCAGGAATTTAACGCAAAAGTAATGCCTAATTCTCATTTCCAAGAATTTCACTTTGGATTTTTTTGGTTAAACTTTTGAAAACTAATTCATAAGAATGATTTATCAATTCACACATCATTTTATCGGAAACATCGCTATTAAAATCAACTGTATTCCAGTGAATTTTACTCATGTGATAACCTGGATTTATCGCTTCATATTCTGCACGAAGTTCTAAAGCTCGTTCTGGATCGCATTTTAAATTTAGTGATGGCGTTCCTTTTTCCCATTCTTTTAATGATGTCAAGCAAAACATTTTTCCGCCAACTTTAAACACCAAAGTATCTTCATCAAACGGAAAATGTTCGGTTATACCTTTTTTGGAAAGACAAAATTCGTATAGTTGTTGGATATTCATTATTTTGAGTTGGGAGTAGTGAGTAATAAGTTTGGAGTTTTAGTGATCGACTTTTTCTAAATTTACATTAAATTTCATTGTTTTTGAAGCATACTCACTTTCTGTTTTATTTTTATATCCATCTTTTTTTACTTCCACAACAACGAATGCGCTTTTATCCACTTCTATACTATAGTAACCTTTTTCATCAGATGTCAATTCAAATTTATCTGTTCCTAAATACTCATCATAATTTGAATAACCTTTATCGCTTTCATAACGAAAATTTTCTATAACTATCTTTGCGTTAGAAATAGGTTGACCAGTTTGTTTGTCTTCAATACAACCAACTATTTTAATGTTTTTTGTATCGGTTGCAGAAATAAAAAATATAAACAAGTAAGCAGAAATAGCAAGAAAAATTCCCGCTATAATAAATAATCCTATTTTAATTTTTCTATGAATCATAAATAATTACTCCAAACTGTACAAAATCGGTTTACTTGGCGAAGCATCGTTTTCAAATGACGCAATCTGAATATTTAGAATATAACTTCCATCGGGAACTTCATTGGAAACAAAAATCATTTCGGTAATCGTACAATCCAATCGTGCGTCATTGTTCAAATTAGTAACATCTTTTACATTCCAAAATGCTTTATGTGCCAATAATTTCCCTTCGTCTTCTTCTCTATCAACGCTTGGCAAATCAATCAAAAGATGCTTTATTCCTTTTTCTCTGATGAAAATTGCGGCTTCTTCCGAAAGATATGGCGGATTGGTATGCGAATAGTTTTTATGCTTTTTTTCTTCAAAATTTGGTAACGTTCTGATGATAATTGCATTTGGAAATTTTTTATCTAAAGATTTTTCAATCTGATTTTTCGTAATTACCAAATCATCATCAATACTTTCTGGTTCAACTGAAATTAATTCGGCTGTAAAGAAAAACTGTTTCAAACATTGATTTATCGAATAAAACTCACGCGTAATATGTCCGAGACATTCGGTATGCGTTCCGTGTCCGTGCGGATTGAAGAAAATATTGTTGAAATTGGTCGAACTTCCTTCGGAAACTTTTCCAACCCAATTACCAAAAACCACAGGTTCAATTTCAGGTTTTTCGATATACCATGCAATTGGATTTTTATCGGAATTGGTCAATGGAATAGAAATATCAATGGGTTTTGATAAATCAATTTCGAAATTTTGGATTTTAGCTATCATAAATTCTAACCACGAAGGTCACAAGGTTTTCACTAAGTTCACAAAGCTTTGTGATCTTTGCGCTTTCTTCGTGTTCTTAGTGGTTAATAATCATTCCAAATTTACTAAAAATAAATCCGAAGCAATTCCGTCGCAAAGAAATTTTCCTTTTTGAGTTGTTCGTAAAACATCATCACTGATAAAAAGTAAATCATCAGCGATAAATTTTTCAGATTGTTTTAGAAGATAGTTTAGAAAATC
>DAOLYL010000175.1:0-4538 GCA_035425765.1 Flavobacterium sp.
AACATAAACACGTGCAACAGCACATTTTCTTCTACCGATTTTGTGAATAACTCCCATTACTTTAAGTCGTTTAGGTTAACTGTTTTAGGTTTTTGTGCACCATATTTGTGCTCAGTTCCTACAACAACATTTAGATTTCTGAAAAGTTCAGCTCCTAATTTGTTCTTAGGTAACATTCCTTTAACTGCTTTTTCAACTAGTGAAGCAGGGTTTTTTGATTGCAAAACCTTTGCAGTCAAACTTCTTTGTCCTCCTGGATAACCTGTGTGACGAATGTAAGTCTTGTCGTCAAGTTTGTTACCTGTAAGGTTGATTTTCTCTGCGTTGATAACAATTACGTTATCTCCACAGTCGACGTGAGGTGTATAACTTGGTTTGTATTTACCTCTAAGAATCATAGCGACCTTTGAAGCAAAACGACCTAAGTTATGACCATCAGCATCTACAATGATCCACTCTTTTGTAACAGTGGCTTTGCTTGCAGATTGTGTCTTGTAGCTTAATGCGTCCATAATAATATTTTAATTAAACATTCCATTCCTAATTAAAGGAGTGCAAAAGTACAAATAAATATCATATATGCAAACAGTCATAAAAAAATTCTTTTAATTGCTTTTCAACGATTTAGCGAATAAGAACAAATATGACTTTTCTATAAATTATTTTGCTATTTTTACACAATAACATTGATCAAATGAAATCGAAAGCCACATTAAAACAAATCGCAAAAGAATTAGGAGTTTCAGTTTCTACTGTTTCTAAAGCTTTAAACGGAAGTCCTGAAATCAGTGAACCAACAAAACAACGTGTTCAAGAATATGCAAAACTGAAAAACTACAAGCCAAATGTAATTGGTTTGAACCTAAAAAACAGAAGAACTAGAACTATAGGAGTAATTATTCCTAATATTTTGAATTCATTTTTTGCCAAAGTTTTTAGTGGTATTGAAAAAGTAGCTGATGAAAAAGGATATAAAGTCATCACTTGTATCTCAAATGAATCGTTAGAAAAAGAAATCAATGCGCTCGAAATGTTGAGTAACGGAACGATAGATGGTTTTATTCTTTCCATTTCTGAAGAATCTCAAAAACTTCAAAGCTTCAATCATTTTAAAGAAATTATAAATGATGGAACACCAATCGTAATGTTTGATAGAATTGCTGATGAAGTTAATTGCGATAAAGTAATTGTTGATGATTTTGATTCAGCAATCAACGCAATGGAACATTTAATAAAAACGGGTTGTAAAAAAATAGCGTTATTATCTGCAATTGATAATTTGAGTGTTGGAAAACTACGAGCCAAAGGTTTTTTTAAGGCACTTGAGGCAAATGGATTAAAAGTGGATGAAAATTTAGTGATATTAACCAATAATAACGAAGAATTTAATTCCAAAATTGGAGGTTTCTTTATTAAAAATAAACCAGATGGTGTTTTTGCACTCGATGAACACGCTTCTGTTACAGCATTAAAATTAGGAATTCAAAACGGATATAAAATTCCACAAGATTTGTCAATTATCGGTTTTGCCGATGGTGTTTGGTCTAGGAGAATGACGCCAAGTCTTTCAACCGTTAGTCAGCATGGACCAGAAATTGGTGAAGTTGCTGCCCAATTATTGATTGATAAACTTGAAAGTAATGATGAAAATTTAACTTTTTCAACTACAACGATTAAAACAGAATTACGACAAAGAGATTCAACAAAAAAGATTTAGTTAAAATTGGCGCAACCTTTTCAAAATTTTAACATCTGTTCAATTAACTATGAGTTCAAAATCTTTTTTATCGTTTTTAATTCTTTTACTCTTTTCTTCTTTGGCAAAAGCTCAAGAAAAATTAGATGTTTTTGATGTTGCTAGAAAAGGAAATGCTCAACAAGCTGTAGAAATTATTAAAACGGATGTAAAGGCATTCAATACAAAAAACGAGAATGGATTCTCACCTTTAATTCTAGCTTGCTATAGAGGAAACAACGAAGTTGCAAAAGTTTTGATTGAAAACAATTGTGATTTAAACGCAAAAAGCGAAATGGGTACAGCTTTGATGGCTTCTATAGTTAAAGGAAATAATGAAATTGCAAAATTATTGATTCAGAAAAAAGTCGATATCAACTTAACTGATGACCAAGGAACAACAGCACTAATGTATGCGGTACAATTTAAAAACATTAACCTAGTAAAATTATTATTAACGAATAATGCAGATAAATCATTAATTGACAGCAAAGGGAAAACAGCTTTTGAATATGCAGTTTTTTCTGGAAACGAATCTATTATAACTCTTTTAAAATAAATATTTATGAAAAAAATTACTCTTTTATTTTTTATGCTTTCCTCAATAATTGCTAGTTCTCAAATAAAAACTACTAGCGAATTGACTTTTGTTTCTGGATTGTCAGCAGAACTTCAACTTAATAATGAAACAGCAACAGCAATATTAACTTTAAAAGGCCCAAGTAATCGATGGATTGCCTTTAAATTAGGGAGTTTTACCACAGCAATGTCGGCAAGTCCTGATGGAGTTTACTATAACGGAACGACTGTTGTAGATGGAAATGGTGGTCAACTCACAACCGATGCAACCCAAAACTGGACTTTAGTTTCTAACGAAGTTAATGGCTCGACAAGAACAATAGTAGCAAGAAGACCTTTTTCTACTGGTGATACAAATGATTTTACAATCAATTTTACCGATAACGATATTGACATTGCAGCTGCATATGGACCGACAGACGACTCGTTTGATTTAGAGTATCACGGACAAAACAAAGCAAAATTTTTGAATACGCCTTTATCAACACTTGGTGTAGAAGATTTTTCGTTAAGAGCAACCCAAATATATCCAAACCCATCCAATGGTGAGTTTTTAATTAAAGCAAAAACTACTTTAAGTCAGGTTAATATTTACTCTCAAACAGGTGCTTTTGTAAAAACTGTTATAGTTGAAGAATCGTCAGATGCTACTGAAATTAACGTGAAAGGTTTGCAAACGGGAGTTTATCTTTTAGAATTGGTAAACGCTACTGAAAAATCATGGAAAAAAATTATAGTTTACTAATTTAGTAATCATCATAAAAACTAAAAAGGAATAACATTTGTTATTCCTTTTTTATTTACTCTTTTTTGAAAACTGTTTTCATTCCTCCTTGATTAAGTGTCATTTCGTTTTCGGCAAAAGTCATTTTAATTCCTGCAGGTGTGAAAATAAACTCAGTTTCGCTTTTTGCGGTTAATGGAAACGAACCTTGTCCAGTGGCTTGTGCCAATAATTCTCCGTTAACTTCCGTAATCGTTATTTTCATTGGAAAAGTTGGTGTTGAATAAATGCCAACATATTTGGACAAACTTTCTTTACTCACTTTAAATCCTTTCAAATCAGGAAAAGTATATTCTTTACCATAAAACAAACTCAACACGCCAATCATAATATCGTTTCTGCTATAATTATCACCATTTACAATAATAGCAAAACCTGTTTTATCATCAGGATTATAACCTGCTGCTGCACGAAAATTTTCAATTCCGCCAGTATGACCATAAAATTTTCGCTCTTCAAATGGTGCAATAATCAAACCTTTTCCATAATAATCTTCCATGGATTTCATTTGTTCCAATGAAGATTTAGATGTTAATTTTCCTTCCAACAAAGTTTCTAGAAAAATATTTAAATCATTCGTTGTCGATGACATTGCACCAGCAGAAAAAGCTAAATTACTACTCCATTCGGGTATTTTCTCCCATGTTTTACCATCATATGCAAACGAATAACCTTCGTTTTTTGTAATGTCAATTTTTGTTGGAAACGATGTGTTTTTCAAACCAATTTTCTTTACAATTCGAGTGTTCAGATTTTCCGCGAAGCTTTTTTTGGTAATATCTTCAATGATATAACCGAGCAAATTATAGTTGGAATTACTGTATTTGTGTTGCGAATTAGGTTCAAATGCAGAAGTGTAATTTTCAATTCGCTTTACCAAATCTTCCTTTTTATTTTCCGCATAAATAAATTCTCCAACCGTTGGATCATCATTCAAAAAATCAGGAATTCCAGTTCGGTGATGCAACAAATGATGAATCGTGATTTTGTCCGCGTTTGGAATTTTTGGATAAAATTTTGAAAGTTTTGTATCTAAAGTCAGTTTTTTTTCGTCAACCAATTGCATAATCATAGTTGCCGTAAAAGTTTTAGTAATAGAACCAATCTTCAATTTGGTGTTTACATCTAATTTTTTTCCACTTTCAACATCAGCAAAGCCATAAGCTTTACTAAAAACTATTTTACCTTTTTCGATTATGGACAATTCGCCCATAAATTTGTTATTGGTATTCAAAAAAGTTAGTAAACTATCAATTTTTTGAAATTTTGTTTGTTGCGAAAATGCAAATGATGTTGATAATAATAAAAGGAAAAGGAGTTTTTTCATGGGTTAATTATTTCTGTTTTTTTTAATTGTGAAATTTATTTAAACACACTTTTGTCATTCTGAGGAACGAAGAATCTCATTACACTCTTAGATTTCTACGAAATGACAAAGTT
>DAOLYL010000176.1:0-4528 GCA_035425765.1 Flavobacterium sp.
AATGAAATACAAAAGAATTCTTCTAAAACTAAGTGGCGAAGCTTTGATGGGCGAAAGACAATATGGAATTGATCCAAAACGTCTTGCCGAATATGCTGATGAAATCAAAGAAATTCATGAAAAAGGCGTTGAAATTGCAATTGTAATTGGAGGCGGAAACATTTTTAGAGGAATTGCTGGCGCAAGCAACGGAATGGACAGAGTTCAAGGCGATTATATGGGAATGTTAGCTACGGTTATCAACGGAATGGCTTTGCAAGGCGCGTTAGAAGACAAAGGAATGTTAACTCGTTTACAAACCGCTTTAAAAATTGAAGCAATTGCTGAACCGTATATCAAAAGAAGAGCTGTTCGTCACCTTGAAAAAGGAAGAATTGTTATTTTTGGTGCTGGAACAGGAAATCCTTATTTCACAACAGATACTGCAGCAGTTCTTCGTGGTGTTGAAGTGCATGCCGATGTAATTTTAAAAGGAACACGCGTTGATGGAATTTATGATTCTGATCCAGAAAAAAATCCAAACGCTGTAAAATATGAAAACATTTCTTTTGAAGATGTTATCAAAAAAGGATTGAACGTGATGGACTCAACTGCATTTACTTTAAGTCAAGAAAATGCGTTGCCAATTGTAGTTTTTGATATGAATACCAAAGGTAATTTATTAAAAATTTGCAACGGCGATAATATTGGAACAACAGTAAAAATATAGATAAGTTAGACTTTTTAGATTATTAGACAAAATAGACTTTCTAATAATCTAAAAAGTCTAACCATCTAATAATCTAATAAATAATGGAAGAAATAGAATTTATTTTAGACAGTACAAAAGAATCAATGGTTGGTTCTATTGCGCATTTAGAAAAAGAATTTTTAAATATTCGTGCAGGAAAAGCAACACCTCAAATGCTTGGTAGCGTTTTTGTAGATTATTATGGTTCACAAACGCCACTTTCACAAGTTTCAAACATCAATGTTCCTGATGCAAGAACGATTACTATTCAACCGTATGAAAAAAGCATGTTGCAACCTATTGAAAAAGCAATCATGATAGCAAATATTGGTTTCAACCCAATGAACAATGGTGATGTAATCATTATTAATGTTCCTGCTTTGACAGAAGAAAGAAGACGTGATTTAGCAAAACAAGCCAAAGCCGAGTCTGAAGACGCAAAAATAGGTATCAGAAATGCTAGAAAAGATGCTAATACTGAAATCAAAAAACTAGAAAAAGATGGAACTTCGGAAGATGTCTGTAAAACTGCCGAAGACGATGTTCAAAAACTAACTGACACTTTTATTAGAAAAGTAGATGAATTATTGGCAGTGAAAGAAGCCGAAATCATGAAAGTGTAACTATGTTAAATCGATATTAAAATCCGTCTTGTCAATATAAAAATTGATGAGACGGATTTTTTTATTGCTATTTTTGTGCAAATTCTTTTTAATGAAATGTCTAATTACCATGCTGTTCTTGTTTTGTGCTTCGCTAAATGCACAAATTCAACTCAATGGAATTATAAAAGATAGTTCGACTAAAAAACCACTTTCCTTCGCCACTATAACTTTAGACAACGGATTAGTTTCTATCTCAGATGTTGATGGAAAATTTAATTTCACTTCAATCGCCAATATTTCATCCTTTGAAGTTACTTACATTGGTTATGAAAAGAGGAAAATAAATATTGAGAATACGAGTAAATTTCAAGTTGTTTTGCTTTCGCCAAAAATTGATTTGTTGCAGGATGTGATTATTATAAATGAAAATTTAGCGAATAAAATCATTCAAAAGGCAATTGACAACAAAGACAAAAATAATCCGCAAAAAAAGCTCAACTCTTTTCAATTCAATACCTACAATAAACTTCTTGTTAGTGCAAATCCCGATTCGATTGTTGGGAAAATCGATAGCGTATTTGTTCCTACTTCATTAGGAAGAGCTTTTCAAAAAATTGATTCTACCGAGTACAAGTTCAAGCGAATTATAGACAAACAACATCTTTTTTTAGCCGAAAAAGTATCGCAATTTCAGTTTTCTAATCCAACGTTGAAAGAAACTGTTATCGGTTCAAAAATGGCTGGATTTAACGAACCCATTTATGAGTTTTTTGGATTTAAATTACAATCATTTTCTATTTACGATTCCAAATATGAACTGTTTGAAACAACATATAAAAGTCCAATTGCAGCCAATTCATTGTCGGAATACAAATTCAAAATAAACGACACCATTTCAATAAACAACCGAGAGGTTTTTGTAATTCATTTTAAAAATAAAATCAAACGAAAAGGTCTCGAAGGATTGTTGTATATCGACAGTCAAAATTTTGCAATTGCAAAAGCGATAATGCGAGTTCGAGGTGTTTTAAACATTACTGGAGTTCATGAATTTAGTTATTATCCTGAAAATGATATTTGGTTTCCAACAAAGAAAAACTTCAAAATTATTAAAGGAAAAAGCAAAGAAGCAACCTCAATTCTTGGTGGACGAATTGCCTTTGAAGCCAATTCTGACACCACTGAAAATACACAAAAAAGAAGTTCTGATTTTACCTATTTGTCATCAGAAACAGAACTTTATAACATCGAATTTAATTCGGATATAAAAATCAAGAAATCCTTCATTTCCGTTGATGTAAAAGACAATGCTAGTGATAAACCAATTACGTTTTGGGACAAAAACAGAACCGAAATCCTAGACCAGCGAAGTCTAAAAACATACGAAGTTCTAGATAGTATTGCCGCTAAAAATAACATTGAAAAGAAAATTCGTTTTGGCAGAAAAATAATCAATGGCTATTTACCTTTTGGTTTTTTTGATATTGATTTAAGACATCTTTTGAGTTACAACAATTTTGAAGGTTTTCGTTTTGGAATTGGCGGCATTACGAACGAACAGTTTTCAAAAAAATACCGCATTGAAGGTTATACTGCTTATGGATTAAAAGACGAAACCTTTAAATACAATTTGGGATTTGGCTCTCGAATTGGCAAATTTTCCAACACTTGGATTGGTGCTTCATTTACTGATGACATTCGAGAAATTGCGAGTACTACTTTTGCTATTGACAAACGTGTTTTCAAATTGTATGATCCGCGACCAATTAACATCAGCACCTTTTACAATTATAAAACCTGGAGAACATATATTGAAACGAAAATCATCCCAAAAACCGAGAGTATTTGGCAGTTGAGCTATAGTGAAATCACGCCATTATTTGAATATCAATTTGATTATAATGGAAAAATTTTCGACGATTTTAAAATCACTTCGGCTATGGTTTCGCTGCAATGGAATCCGTTTAGCGATTATATGCAAACACCAAATGGAAAGTTAGAGATTGAAAAACGCTTCCCTAAATTCACGTTTCAGTTTACAAAATCAATACCCGATATTCTTGAAAACGACTTCGATTTTGGTAAAATTGATTTTAAAATTGACTATGAAAAAAGGTATTTGAATGGTCAAAAATCGACAGTTTTAGCACAAATTGGTTATGCTTTTGGCGCTATTCCGATTACCCATTTATACAATACTTCGCCTAACAACTTGACGAAAGACAACATTCTGCAACGTATAACCATTGCGGGTAAAAACAGTTTTGAAACCATGTTTTTTAATGAGTTTTTCTCAAGTGAATTTGCTTTTCTCCAATTAAAACATGGCTTTAAACGAGTTGAAATTTTCAAAAAAGTAAAACCCCAATTGGTCATGGTAACGCGCATGGCTTGGGGAAATTTAGAAAATCCCGAACGTCATATTGGCATCAATTACAAAACCTTAAATGAAGGTTACTTCGAGTCAGGAATTGAACTCAACCAGATTTATAAAGGTTTTGGGCTTAGTGGTTTTTATCGCTATGGACCAAATCAGCTTAGCCGACTGGAAGATAATTTAGCTATTAAGTTGAGTTTTATTTTGGATTTGGGATTGGATTGATGGGTTTTGGAGGTTGGAAAAGTTTTGTATATTTGAATATTAACAATAACATTAAAAAAATAGTAATGAAATGTCTAAGCATTGTTTTTTTGATTTTTACTCTACAATCTTACGCACAAATTAGTGAATTGAAAAAAAATAAAATGTCAACTGAGTTAACTATAGATAATTGGAAAAATATTCCATGCACAAAAAATAGAATTGCTACCAAAAAAGATATTGAAAATGGAAGTGCAGTTTTTGTAATTGAAAATGCTGAAAATAAACCCTATAAAATTGATTTACCGAAGCTTGCTTATTGGAACGATTCGGAAAATAATATTCAGAAATTGGTAGTAATAATTCAAATTGAAGAAACGTCTCAAGGAATAGTTACTGGCTATAAAGATTTCGATGGGAATTATGGCGCTGGGTTTTTATATGAATTTAAAATCTTAGATGAGAACGAAATAGAGAATATAAAAGAACGTAAGTAAAAAGCTTATATAACAAAAGCTACTTTC
Source organism: Flavobacterium sp. (assembly GCA_035425765.1). Classification (GTDB taxonomy): domain Bacteria; phylum Bacteroidota; class Bacteroidia; order Flavobacteriales; family Flavobacteriaceae; genus Flavobacterium. The sequence continues at coordinate 4,441 of DAOLYL010000176.1, forward strand.
TAAAATCCTTTTTTCTACGGCTTCACTATCAACGCCGAAGGAATATCACTAAGCCAAGTTTCTTCTTCATCAACGATTTTTTTCCAGC
>DAOLYL010000177.1:0-4483 GCA_035425765.1 Flavobacterium sp.
GAATCGGTTACGCAACATTTTCCATCGATGGTACAATGCGATTTGGTCACATCGGTTTTGCGAATATGACGTTTCGGAATTCCGTGATATGAAAACAATAAATGGTCGTAATCAAATCCTTCCAAATGTTTTTTTATTGAATTTGCCAAAGCTTGAATAAAGTCAGGTTTATTGTAAAATGCCGGAACTTTGGTAATCGTCATTTCGGGGAAATGTTTCTTCTGCAATTCATCTGCCAAAGCCCAAATGGTAGTAGTTGAAGCCATAGCATATTGTGGATACAAAGCCAAAAGCATAACTTCGGTTACACCTTTATCTTTCAATTCTTGCAGTCCTTTTTGGATGGTCATTGTTCCATATCGCATGGCTAAAGCAACAGGAATATCAACCTGCTTTTTTACTTTTTCGTGCATTTTTTTAGAAAAAACAATCAACGGCGAACCTTCATCTGTCCAAATTTGTGCATAAGCATGAGCTGAATTTTTTGGACGTGTTTGCAAAATAATTCCTCGAACCAATAATGCACGCAATAAATACGGAACATCAATTACATATTTATCCATTAAAAATTCGTCTAAATACGGCTTTACATCTTTTGGCGTTGGACTTTCGGGCGAACCTAAATTTACTAATAAAACTCCTTTCATTGTGGCAATTTGTTTTTGTAAAAGTAATTTATTTACTTTTTTAAGATTTTATGTTTATACTTTTTTTATCGATTGTTTAATATACGAAATATATTGAATTAGGTATTTGAGGTCAAACTCATCAAATATTTTTTTGGCGTTGTGGCAAATTTCTTTTTAAAAGCCGCAATAAAATGACTTCCGGTGCTGTAGCCAATTTTCAATCCAACTTCATTTACATTATACGAACCTGAATCTAATAATTGTCGAGCGTAATCCATTTTATAATCAAAAAGAAAACCATAAACGGTATCACCATAAATTTGTTTGAAACCCAATTTTAGTTTCTTTAAACTCAGTCCAACTTGTTCCGAAAGTTCTTCCAATCCTGGTGGTTCAGCCATGTTATTGATGATTATTTCTTTGGCTTTTTTTATTTTCAAAACATTTTCTTCGTCAATTAAAAACGGACATTGTTCTGCATTTGGATCTTCATTTCTATTGAAAAACAAACTCAACAATTCATATCCTTTTCCTTTGTAATACAAATTTTTAATCGATGGATTTAAGGTGTAATGAAACATTTGGCTCAATACAATTGCCATCGATGGACTGATATTTTCTTCCTTGTAATATTTTTTATCGTTATTTTCAGGACTCAAAAAAGGAATATGATTTGCCTCATTCGAAAACAAAGAATGAAACTTTTGAATGGAAATAATAACCGAAATTACCCAAGAATTTGGCGATAATTCTAAGTCTAAAGGCAACTCTTTTTGTGGATTATAAAATAACAACGACTTTTCTTCATTCAAATCCAAAGCATAATTTCCTTGATTGAAGACAAATTTTGCTTTTCCTTTTATCCCAAAATGAAACTGTATAAGTCCTTGATTTATATGCTTTTTTACATGAAAAATTTCATTCCCGTCATTTTGAAAACGAATTAATGTAAAATCATTTTCAATATTTATTATTTCTTGAGAACCCATAGCGATATTTTTTCGTATATAAATTTGAACTCAAGTAAAAATGTTATTTAGAATTAATCTACATAAGAAATTTGCGAAGACTTGATTTCACTACAAATTTATAATAAATAACGCTAAAAAGATAATTCAGTTGCAAAATATCTCGTAGCGATACAAAAAGTACTTCTAGCGTTACTTTTATAAATAGTATAATAATATTTTTGTTGAACTTTTTAAGGAAAGTAGTTTATGGAAAATTTTAATATGTCGAAACATACCTCTTTTTACGCCGTAGGATTAAGTTACAAGAAAGCAGATGCCCAAATTAGAGGTAAATTCAGTTTAGATGCTAAAGCCAAATCAACTTTATTGATGCAAGCCGAAGCCGAAGGAATAGAAGCTTTAATCGTTACTTCAACCTGCAACAGAACTGAAATTTATGGTTTTGCCAATCATCCATACGAACTAATAAAACTACTTTGTGAAAACAGCCAAGGCTCAGTTCCTGAGTTTCAAGAAGTAGCTTACATCTATAAAAATCAAGACGCAATCAATCATATGTTCCGTGTTGGAACGGGTTTAGACAGTCAAATTCTTGGTGATTTTGAAATCATTAGTCAAATAAAAACAGCTTTTGTAGAAAGTAAATCAAACGGTTTAGTAAATGCTTTTTTGGAAAGATTAGTAAATTCAGTGATACAAGCGAGCAAAAAAATAAAAACCGATACCGAAATTTCTTCTGGAGCAACATCGGTTTCTTTTGCGTCTGTTCAATACATAATTAGAAATGTTGAAGATATTTCCAATAAAAATATCCTTCTTTTCGGAACAGGAAAAATAGGTAGAAACACCTGTGAAAATCTTGTAAAACACACAAAACACGAACAAATTACGTTAATAAATCGAACCAAAGACAAAGCCGAAAGACTAGCTCAAAAATTAGATTTAGTAGTTAAAGATTATGCCGATTTACAACTAGAACTTCAAAAAGCTGATGTTGTTGTCGTTGCCACTGGCGCACAAAACCCTACGATTGACAAAACGATTTTGAATTTAAAAAAACCGTTACTAATTTTAGATTTATCCATTCCAAAAAATGTACATGAAAATGTAAAAGAAGTTGAAGGTGTAACGCTAATTCATTTAGATCATTTATCTCAAATGACAGATGAAACACTAGAAAATCGCAAACAACATATTCCTGCAGCCGAAGCTATTATTGAAGAAATAAAAGAAGAATTTTCAGCTTGGGCAAAAAACAGAAAATTTGCTCCAACCATTCAAGCGTTAAAAGAAAAACTAAACTCCATCAAAGAAGGCGAATTGAATGTACAACGCAAAAAATTGTCTAATTTCGATGAAGAACAAGCCGAACTTATCAGCAACAGAATTATTCAAAAAATCACCAATCATTTTGTAAACCATTTAAAAGATGGCGATTCAATGGATGAAGGAATTGAATGGATTGAAAAAGTTTTTCAATTAGAACAAGAAAAATCATTTTTTTAAATATCCACACAAATTTCACCAATTAACACGAATTAGTGAAATTTAAAGAATTACACAAAGTAAAATTTTCGTGTAAATTTGTGCAATTCGTGTAAAAAAACAATAAAGTGTCTGAAAAAACAATACGAATAGGAACACGCGACAGTGAACTCGCACTTTGGCAAGCCAAAACTGTCGAAAAAAAACTCAACGATTTAGGATATAAAACCGAAATTATTGCCGTAAAATCGCAAGGTGATATTATTCTCGACAAACCGCTTTACGAACTCGGAATAACAGGAATTTTTACCAAAACGCTCGATATTGCAATGATTTCTGGTCAAGTTGATATTGCGGTGCATTCCATGAAAGATGTGCCAACGGCTTTGCCCGAAGGAATCATACAAGCTGCGGTTTTAGAACGCGCCAATGTTTTGGATATTTTGGTTCACAAAGGAAATTTAGATTTTCTTGAAAATAATGGAACAATCGCTACTGGAAGTTTGCGTCGTCAAGCACAATGGTGGAATAAATATCCAAATCACAAAGTGGTTGATTTACGCGGAAATGTCAATACACGAATGCAAAAACTAAGCGATAACGATTGGAACGGAGCCGTTTTTGCTGCTGCAGGTTTGGAACGAATTAACTTGAAACCAGGAAATTTTATAGATTTAGATTGGATGATTCCAGCACCAGCACAAGGTGCAATGGTCGTTGTCGCTATGGCAAATGACAATTTTACTATCGATGCTCTTTCACAGTTAAATCATATAGAAACCGAAATTTGCACCTATATCGAAAGACAATTTCTAAAAACACTCGAAGGTGGTTGCACTGCACCAATTGGCGCTTTAGCAAAATACAATGAACAAAATGATACGATAGAATTTCAAGGAATTTTGCTTTCGGTTGATGGGAAACAAAAACTCGAAATCAATAAAGAAGTCGATATTTCAGAATGGAAAAAGCTTGGTTTCAATTCCGCTCAAGAAATTTTAAACAATGGCGGAAATGAATTGATGACCGAAATAAGAAAGCAATTGAAAAAATAAACATGGAAAATGAAATTCGCATAGTATCAACTAAAGTGCTTTCGGAAGACCAAAAGTTACCCTTGTTGAGTGCGAATTTCTCAGTAATTGATAACGATTTTATAAGTATCAAATATCATAATTTCAATTTTGAGGAATTAAACGACTATTTGATTTTTACCAGCCAAAATGCGGTAGAAAGCGTTCTTTTACATAATAATATTGACCAAATTAAAACCAAAAAAGCGTTTTGTGTAGGCGAAAAAACCAAAAAACTTTTAGAGCAAAATGGTTTTGAAGTTGTCCTATTTTCAGAGTATGCAGCTGAGTTGGCTTCGGTAATTTGTAACCAATACGACAAAAA
>DAOLYL010000178.1:0-4432 GCA_035425765.1 Flavobacterium sp.
TATTCTGAAATTTCAGCAACACTTTTTCAAGAATTCCATCAGATAAATCAAAAATGGTGAAGCGATAACTGTTCTTCAAATAGTCTTTTAATCGTTCTTTTTTATTTCCAATAAAATCCAACGGAATTCCATAAAATCGGGCTTGTTTAGAAGTATTAAAATCAATTCCAAACCATCCAAACCGATTAATGATGTTTGCCCAAGTTAAGGCATGACAAAATTTATCTTTCGCAAAAACAAATGGATCGCCACTTGAACCCGAAGTTTTATTTACATAAACATTTTTAATTGTAAATCCATTTGAAAGTCTTTCTGATAAAGGTTTCTGAAAATCTTTTTTAGTCATTATCGGAAGTTCACCCCAATTTTGAATTTCAAATTTTCCAACAAATTCTCGATATGATTTATTATTTTTTAAATGATATTCAACAATTTCTTTTCGTTTTAGATTAATATAATTTTCATAATCAGCATCAGAAACAGTTTGAATTTTTTCAAATTCAGCAATTGCTTCCTTCATCGGAAAACCATTTAGCTTGAGCGATAAATTGAAAAGTTGGAACACAAAAATCTATTTTGCTCAAAAATACTAAAAACAAAAACTTTTCTGTCGTTTAGCTTTAAATTCTTTTGAAAACAAACTATTTTTGCATCACAACTAAACAACACACACAATGACAATTTTACTACTTGGATCAGGCGGAAGAGAACATGCTTTGGCTTGGAAAATGATACAATCAGACAAATGCTCTAAACTTTTTGTAGCGCCAGGAAACGCTGGAACTTCTCAAATTGCAACAAATGTTTCATTAAATATTTTAGATTTTGACGCTATAAAAACATTTGTTTTAGCTGAAAATGTTGCTATGGTTGTTGTTGGTCCAGAAGATCCATTAGTTCACGGAATTTATGATTTTTTCAAAAATGATGAAGCTTTAAACCATATTCCGGTAATTGGTCCGTCAAAAGTTGGAGCGCAATTAGAAGGAAGTAAAGAATTTGCTAAAGAATTTTTGGTAAAACATAAAATTCCAACTGCAGCTTATGACAGTTTTACAAAAGAAACGGTTGAAAAAGGATGTGATTTTTTAGAAACGCTACAACCACCATACGTTTTAAAAGCAGATGGATTGGCTGCTGGAAAAGGAGTTTTAATTATTCAAGATTTAGAAGAAGCTAAGTCGGAATTACGAAATATGTTGGTTCATGAAAAATTTGGTTCGGCAAGTGCAAAAGTCGTGATTGAAGAGTTTCTTGACGGAATTGAATTAAGTTGTTTTGTATTAACCGACGGAAAAAATTACAAAATTCTTCCAACAGCGAAAGATTATAAACGAATTGGTGAAGCAGATACTGGTTTAAATACTGGTGGAATGGGTGCAGTTTCTCCAGTTCCGTTTGCAGATGCAACTTTGTTGGAAAAAATTGAAACTCGAATTGTAAAACCTACTATCGATGGTTTGAAAAGTGACGGAATAGAATACAAAGGATTTGTTTTCATCGGATTAATAAACGTAAAAGGCGAACCAATTGTAATTGAATACAATGTTCGAATGGGCGATCCAGAAACCGAAGTTGTAATTCCGAGGTTGAAAAGTGATTTAGTAGAGCTTTTTCAAGCCGTTGGAAATCAAACATTAGAAGAAGTTTCTTTAGAAATTGACGAAAGAAGTGCCACAACAATTATGGTAGTTTCTGGCGGATATCCTGAAGAGTATGAAAAAGGATTTGAAATTTCTGGCGTAGAAAAAATTGAAAATTCTATTGTTTTTCATGCCGGAACGAAATTAGAAAACGGAAAAGTAGTAACCAATGGCGGTCGAGTTATAGCGGTTACATCATTTGGCGAAAGCTTTCAAGACGCCATAAAAAAATCTTATCAAAACATAGACAAGCTACATTTTGATAAGATGTATTATAGAAAAGATATCGGGTTCGACTTATTTTAAGAACGAGTGTGCCGTTGTATCTTGGTTTTCTTCGTTGTTGTCTTGGTGTTTTTGTAATTCTTTACACCAATAAACCATATATCTCATACAAACTATAATTAATGTCCAACTAACTAAGTTAGCTAACCACCAATTATCTAATTCCAATGCTCGTAACCAATCCAATGGTTTGAAAAGAAAATCAACAAAAAGTGATTGTATTGCTTCGAAAAATGCTTTCATTTTTAAACAAGTATTATATTTACAGTCACAAAAGTATAAAATATCCTTATGATAACAAGCATTTTTAAAAAATCTACCTTTTTAAATTATACATTAGTTGTATTGCTGCTACTTTTCTTTTTTTCTTTTGCTCAAATTAATCAGATTAATACAAGTAAAGAAGTTTCTTCAATCGTAGAAAAATCAATCATTTTGGTGTTATTGTTGGCATCATTTTTTGTAGTAAATTTTATTGTTAAGAAAAACGGATTGACCAGAAACAGTAGTTATGCGATTTTGTTTTTTTTACTTTTTTTGGTTTTATTCCCATCAATTTTAAACAATCTAAAGCTTATTCTAGCTAATTTTTTTATTCTTCTAGCTACTCGAAGAATTATTTCATTACAGACTTTAAAAGCTCCAAAAGAAAAGATTTTTGACGCCTCACTTTGGATATTTTTTGCTTGTTTGTTTCATTTTTGGTGTATACTTTTTTTATTCATTGTGTATGTTTCAATTGTCTTTCATGTTTCAAGAGATTATAGAAACTGGTTAGTTCCATTTATTGCATTTGGTGCTTCGGCAGTAATTTTTATTCTATTTTCATTGCTGTTTGATGTTACTTGGATTTCACAAATTATTAGTCAAACTCAGATGAATTTTCAATGGGATTATTTTGTAAATAATTATAAAAAAGTTGCCTTAACTATTTTTGCCCTAACTAGTATTTATTTCGTTTTTTCGATGATTTTTACATTGGGAAATAAACCATTAGTGCTTCAAGCTTCCTATAAAAAGATGATTTTTAGTTTCTTTGTTGGAATAGTAATTTTCCTTTTTTCTCCCGAAAAAAGTAATGCAATTTTAGTATTTACATTTTTACCTTTATCTGTTTTGTGTACAAACAATATTGAGTATTCACACAACAAAACGTATCAAGAAATTGTATTATTTACTGTTGCCATTGCAACAATAACTTGTTTTTTCTTTCAACTATAATTTGCTGCCATAAGCCAAATCACCAGCATCGCCAAGACCAGGAATTATATAATTTTTCTCGTTTAATTTTTCATCCAAAGCAGCAACCCAAAGATGACAGTTTTTCGGAAGATTTTCTTCTAAATAAGCGATTCCTTCTGGCGCAGCAATAACTACAGCAATGTGAATTTCTTTTGGTTTTTGTTCCAAATGTAATTTATGCAAAACAGCAACAATCGATTGTCCTGTTGCTAACATTGGATCAATAAGAATTAAATTTTTTCCTTCAAATGAAGGTGCAGCTTGATATTCGACCAAAATTTCAAATTTATCATCGTTATCATAATGATGACGATAAGCAGAAACAAATCCGTTTTCGGCATCGTCAAAAAAGTTCATAAAACCAGTATGCAACGCCAATCCGGCACGAAGAATAGAACACAAAACTACTGGTTCAGCAACGGTTGTTGTATGTTTCACACCAAGTGGAGTTTGCACGTCAATTGCTTTATAATCTAAAGTTTTACTTAGTTCATACGCCATAATTTCGCCAATTCGTTCAATGTTTTTCCTGAAACGCATGCTGTCTTTTTGAATAGAAACATCGCGAATTTGTGCCAAAAAATGATTAAGAATACTGTTTTGCTCCGAAATATAATGAATGTGCATAATGCCGAAAATTTGTATGTTTGGGTAAAAGTATAAAAACTATCTTTGCAATAAAATTTTACTATTATGTTTTCACAGTTTGCCTTTCCTATTTTTGAACAAAGTATTAAAGATTATCATATTATTGATGATGTATATCAGCCAACTTTGAATCCTTATGAAAAAGGAAGTATTGAATATCTTTTGTATGCCAAAAACTGGGTTGACACAGTGCAATGGCATTATGAAGACATCATTCGTGATCCACAAATTGATCCAGTTGCAGCTTTGGTTTTAAAACGAAAAATTGATGCTTCAAACCAAGTTCGTACTGACATGGTAGAATATATTGATAGTTATTTTCTTCAAAAACAAGTTAATGTTCAAGTAAAACCAAATGCCAAAATCAATACCGAAAGTCCAGCTTGGGCAATTGATAGATTATCGATTTTAGCTTTGAAAATTTACCACATGAATGAAGAAGCAACTCGCGTTGATGCAACAGCTGAACACAGAGCAAAATGTCAGGAAAAATTAAACGTTTTGTTAGACCAAAAAAGCGATATGTTTACCTCAATCAATGATTTACTAACTGATATTGAAAACGGTGACAAGTTCATGAAAGTGTACAAACAAATGAAAATGTACAACGATGA
>DAOLYL010000179.1:0-4414 GCA_035425765.1 Flavobacterium sp.
CATTAATTTTTCACTCGATTTATTTCATTTTCTGCTCCATTGGAGTTGTATTGTTTTTTAGGTGCAAAGGATTTTCCGAAGCTGTAGGTGAATGTTAGGGCTACAAAGCGGCTGTCGAGTTTGTTGGTCCAATTGGCTTCGGTGTTTTGGAGGTTTTTGATAATTCCGTTGTTGATGTTGGAATAGAAAATATCATTAGCCGATAGTTTGATAGTGGCTTTGTCTTGAAGTAGTTTCTTTTGAACACCAATGTTGATGTTGGAACGTGATAACAATATAAATTGAGATGAAACAATATCGGTTTGATAATTGCCGCTCAATTCGGCTGACCAACCTTTGTTGAACTTGAAGCTGTTGTTCATAGAAAAGTACCAAAACGTTCCTGATGAGTTTAGGTTTTCGGTGTAGAGTTTGCTTTTATATTTGTTGTGGGTTAGTTCGCTATAGGTATTGGAAGTCCACCATTTAGTAAGCTCTAATTGCAGATTGGCATTAATGCTGAAGAACTCGCTTTTGCCTATATTTCCTGGACGACTGTAATAAATGCCTTCGTTGATTTCTATCGTTTCGTTAATGTCATCTTTGGATGAGCCATAGCTTAGCGTGGTAGAAAACAATCCTTTGTAGCGATAAGAAAGTTCATAATTGTTAGCGAAGGATGGATTTAAAAAAGGATTTCCAGAATAGAAGGTAAACTTATCCAACGGACTAACAAACGGATTTAAGTCTTGAAAATAAGGTCTGTTAATGCGTCGTCCATAATTGACTACTAATTGATTGTTGCCAATGCTATCTAATTTGTATTGGACATAAACGGTTGGAAATAGATTGGTGTAGTTTCGCTTGAATTTAGATGCTGGTTGTTCAATATTTCCTAATTGATTTCCTCTCGACTCGGTGTTTTCTAGTCGTAAACCAGTTTGGAAACCAAAACGCTTGTAGTTGGTATTGAAATTAACATAGGCAGCATTGATTATCTCGTCATATTTAAAGTGATTGCTGGTTGCATAATTTGGGATTTCTACATTATTAACGACATCTCTATAATCGGCAATGTTGTCGGTTTTAGTATAGCTGACTTTGTAACCGGTTTCAAATGTGCTTCCGTCTTTAAAGGGTAAAGTATAATCGGTTTTCAAGGCATAAATATCTAAATCTGATGGTAAGAAACCTTTCAATTGGTCTTGGCTAGATAGCGAATTATCGGGTTGATAGATAAAGTTGTTGAAGGTTTGTTTGCTCGATGTGTCGTATTTTAAATAATCCAAATCCATAGTAATGCGTTGACCAAGACTATCCAATTCGTGACGAAGGTTGAAGTTAATTCCGCCGTTTTTGAACTTTTGCTTTTCGAGATTATTAGCTACGATAGACGAATCTAATACCGAATTGGCATCAGTAACCTCACTTCGAACAGCAGTATATTGGTTATCGTTTCTTGAAACGCCTGATAATCCAAATCCAATAGTGGTTTTATCTGAAGCGTAGTAATCAATTCCAATTCGGGCATTGGTTGATTTTACTTTGGTATCAATATCACTGTTTTGGTAAAACAAACTGTTGGTCGAACCATCGTTGTTTTTGAACTTTCTAAAAATGAATAAGTCGTTGATAGGGTTTTGTTGTGCATAACCAATGTTTCCAAAGACACGGATTTTGTCTTGCATATAATTGAAGTTTATTCCTTGACGGTTGCCGCTTCTTTTTCCTTGAGAAAAACGCGACGTTAGGTTGGCATTAAAACCTCTGGCTTTAGAACGCTTAGAAACGATATTGATAATTCCGGCACCACCAGCTGCGTCATATTTTGCTGGCGGATTGGTTATTAATTCTATTTTATCCAAAGTACTTGCTGGAAGTGATCTTAGATACGCTTCTAATTCTGCTCCAGAAAGATAGGTTGGTTTATCGTCAATAAACACTTGAACACCCGATTTCCCTTTGAAGGTAATCGTTCCGTTTTGATCAACTATAATTCCAGGCGATTTCTCTAAAACATCCATTGCATCTCCACCAGCAGCGGTGATAAAAGCATCAACGTTGACAACAGTTCTGTCGATTTTGTTTTCTATAAAAGGTTTCTTTTTGGTTACAACCACTTCATTCAAATTGGTTGCAGATTTAGAAGCTAAAGTAATAGGAGCAAGGTTTACCGAAGGATTGGACGCATTTAAACTAATGGTTTCGCTTTGATAGGGCGAATATTCCATATCATCGATAACGACTTTGTAGTTGCCTTCTTTTAGATTTTGAATAGCAAAGTTTCCATCAGCATCAGTAATTTCAATTTTTGCTACCGAATTATCAGCAGCATTAGTCAAAGTGATTTGAATGGAAGGTAAAGCTTTGTTCTCTTTATTGATAATTTTTCCAGCGATGCTGAAACCGTTTTGTGCTGCTACTTTGGTTGCAAATAATAGCAGAAAAGTAGCGATGATTAGGATTAATTTGTTCATGGTTGATTGTTATTGATTGATGATGAATGTGCATAAAAAAAGCCACATTATAATTAGTGGCTTTTCAATATAAAAAGTTACAAGGTGTTATGCTTTTTTGACTTTTAGAGTAGTTTTTGTTTTCTCTACTTCTTTCTTGGTTTGTTGAGGTTCTTTTTCTTCATTCAAACCATTCTTTTCTAAAAGCTTGTTGATTTGTTCTTGCATTTTTTCCATTTGCTTAGACAAGTCTTTTTTATCATTGAAATTAAAATCGGAGAAAATGCTGATTTCATCTTCGTCTTCCTTGGAAGAAAGGTCTTCTTTGATTTTAGCTATTTCTTCTTGTGTATAGTCTTCGCCACCTTCAACAACTTCGCCATCGGTTATAACTAATGGTTTCTTACCGTCTTTTTGATAAATGAATTTCTTTTTGGTAGTGATAAACGGATTACCATTGGGCGTTTTAAATTCAAAGGAATCTGTTGACAAACTATCGGTATCAAAGTTGAAATTGAACTGTTTGAACTTATCACTTGGTAAATCGCTGAAAGCTAGTATATCTTCAATAGAATTAGAAGACGGTTCGCCAAAACCAATTTCCTCGCCTTGTTTAAAGAACTTGATGGTTGAGATTGGTTTGTTGTTTTTATAGCTCAATGTTCCTTTGCCACCGTTTTTGTCTTCAAAAGAAACATCAATAGCTGTTATTTCTCTTTTTTCGTTTCGTTTTACGTTGGAGTATTTAATCGTTACTCCATATTCTGCCAGCGCTTTGATGTCGTCTTTCATTTCTTGTTCTGGCGTAGTTTTATTCCAGGTCATGATGACGTTGTCTTTGGATGGTTTTTTATTCCATGTAAACGATTTACTGCTAGTTTGAGCAAAACTAAAAATAGAGCATAACACAAGGGCAACGGCTAAATTCAATTTGTTTTTCATAGTATAAAATAGTTTTAAATTAATAAGTTATTTTCAATTCAAACTTAAAAAGTTTACCGATTATCATGCTAATGATTTACAAAAATTTAACTTTTTGGCTTATTTTTTAGCTTTAGCTTTTTCTCTTTTTTCCATCATTTTGGACTCTAGCTTTTCGGCATAGATTTCCATTTCTTTTTCGAAAGCTTCCATCTTTTTTTCAAATGCTTCCATTTCTTTTTCGAATGGTTTCATTTGTTCGTCGATGTTTGCCATTTTTTCTGCATAAGCTTCTATTTCTGGCTCTATGGCTTCCATTTTCTTTTCGAACTCTTCCATTTTTTTCTCAAACTTTTTCCATTCTTTTTCATTGTTTAATGGTGTTCCAGCTGGTGGAGTTGGAGGCGATGGCATGTTGGGGAAAGCAGCTATACTTACATTTAAAGCTGGCGCTACAGGTGCAACGGGTGCAACTGGCGGAACAGGAAAATCTTCGTCATATTCGTAATTATAAGTATAGATTTCATCACCGTTATCGCCTTCGCTGTTGTTGTCATCCTCTTCTGAATGCAATCTGTCCATTTGTGCTAAACGAATGTTGGTGTTTCTATTATCTTGTGTTTTAATTCCAATTGCGTTTTTAGTTTGGAAAACTACAATTGGATCAATTGGTTCACTACTGTTGATGTGCGAACTGCTTTTATTACCGTCTTTGCTTTTGCAATCGATTTTGATAGCGGTAATTTCGCCATTTGAATTTCTCTTTACTTTAGAAAATTTCACGATTGTTCCTGTTGAATTTTTTAACCTTTCGGCTTCAATTTTCATTTCGGTATCAGTAGTGTTCTTATTGATTTTAATTCCGTTTGATGAATCTTTTGATTGTTTCATTTCGGAATAACTCATTTCTTTTTCTTGTGCAATGGTTTGAATTTGAAATAGTAGCACAAAGCCAATTAAAGCAGGAATGATTAGCGCATACTTTAATGAATTTCTTTTGTTGGATTGATTTTTGTTTAACATAACGATTCGTTTTTTGATTAATGATTGATAAAAAT
>DAOLYL010000180.1:0-4339 GCA_035425765.1 Flavobacterium sp.
GCGTACTGCAAAATAAACCAACGCTAGTAAACGCATACACACTCACCATGCCGTCAGTTGCCATTCCTACTAATAAAGCGGCAATGCCCAAACCAGAGAAAATCAATAACATTCGTGCTGGGTTTCCTTTGCTGGCAATATCCGCCGCAATCAATACTAAAATGATTAAAGCATATACGTAGAATGGTGTTAAATCGTGTTTGGCAATAGCGTTAACTAATAAGAACACACCAAACGCTAAGTAAGGCGCAATGAAACGCAATATCTTTTGGGTACTCATGTTGTCGGTAAACGCTTCTACAGCTCCAGTCCAACGACCAATCATTAAACTCGCCCAGTATAAGGAAATATAAGGCGCAATATCTTTGGTTAAAAACCCTAAGTTTTTCTCCATATACGCAGGAAGATTACTTGCTGTAGAAACCTCAACACCAACATATACAAAGATGGCAATCATTCCCAATACTAATTGTGGGTATTTCAACGCCGAACTTCTGGCGTTATTCGTATCGCTTTCCGATTCTACAATCGCAGCGGGTTTGTCTGGCAAGGAAGAGAATTTCAATAAAATAGCTACTAATAAGAAAGCAGCACCAAGAACCAAATACGGAATTTTTACACTCTCGATACTCATTTCTGTATTTCCAGAAGTAGCCGAACCAAAAATAGCGAAACTCACAATTAGCGGTCCAATCGTTGTACCCAGGTTGTTAATTCCTCCAGCCATCGTCAATCGTTGTGAACCTGTAGTGATTGGTCCAAGCGCAATCGCTAACGGATTGGCTACCGTTTGTTGCAACGAAAAACCAAGTGCCACAATAAACAGTCCTGAAAGCATTAAAGGAAACGAACCTGTGTTTGCCGCAGGATAAAACAACAATGTTCCTAATGCTGAAATTCCTAAACCTAACGCTAGGGAATTTTTATAACCAATACGGTTAATTAAATCACCTTTGGTTAAATACGAAATCAATAAATATAACAGTGAACCAACAGTATAGGCAATATAAAATGCCAAGGAAACCAACTGGCTTTCCACCTGTGATAAATCGAATGCTTCTTTAAAAACTGGGATTAAAATGTCGTTACTCGCGGCAACAAATCCCCAAAAGAAAAAGACCGTTACTAAAGGAATGAATTGTGCCCAATTGGTTTTAATTTGTTCTGTACTCATTTTTTATAATGATTAATGGTTAATGGTTAATGTTTAATGATTAGTGATTAGTGATTAGTGTTTAATTAATAGTGTTTAATTAATAGTGTTTAATTAATAGTGTTTAATTAATAGTTTTTAATTCGTAATTTTTAATTCGTAATTCGTAATTTTTAATTTAATCCGCTTTCTTAATCTCGCTCTTCGCTCCTATTCCGTTATTATTAAACGCTTCTATTTGGAAATAATACGCATCCGAACGGTCAAGTCCGTTGAAATAGTATTCGGTTTTGCCATACACCATAATCGAACCGTATAATTTGTCCGCCGATTTGCCAAAGTAAATTACATAACCATCGGCATTAGGTTCTTGTTGCCATTTGAACCAAACGTTTCTGCGTTCGCCTTTCACTCGTGGTCCAGAACGTAGCGGAACAAATCCTTTTACTTCGGCTGGTTTTTCGCCGCTTCCTTTTCCAAAAATACGAAATCCGCTGATAGCAAATTTACCCGTTGGCATGCTGATATTTTCTAGCTTCAAATAACGAGCAACGAGTGGCTTTTGCAGTTCAATGTATTCGTGCGGCACATCTTTGGTGCTTTTGCTTTTGTCAATAGCTATTTTCCAATTCTTGTTATCGTCAGAAGTGTAAATGAAGTATTTGTGCCCAGTTGTGGTATCGGGTTTGCCCATGATGTCCGCATCTTGGTCAGCATAGTTGATTTGTATCGCGTTGATGGTACTTTTTTCGCCCAAATCAGAAATCAAATATTCGCCTTTGTTAGCCGTTTTAGCCGACCAATAGGTTTTGATATCTTCATCAACAGCGAGATTGGGTTGAAAACCACCAAGTGTTGACGAAACCTGAACGGGTTTATTGTAATTCAATAACATCCAACCGGCAAAACTTTCGCTTAAATGACCTTTGTTTTCCGATGGTAAAAACGTTGGATAATCGCCATAAGCCGTATTGGAATACAAAATATCATCTTTATCAAAACCAGCAGGCCAAATGCCCAATCGGCGTTCGAAATTATTTTTTACACAAACACCAATGGTGGAAACATGCCAATATTTATCGTTATTATCCGTGAAAGTAGCTCCATGTCCAGCACCGCGAGCAAATCCGCCAGGTTTATAGGAAAACGGATTGTGTGATTGGTATTCAAAAGGTCCAAGTGGATGATTGCCAACATAAACGCCATCGGCATAACCACTGAATTCCGTTCCTGGTGCGCCATATTGCAAATAATACTTACCGTTGTGTTTGGTCATAAAAGCACCTTCGGTAAACGGTTGTAAAAACGTATTGTCGTTATGTTCGCCAAAGCGTTCCCAGCCGTGTTCGTCGTCGTTCAATGCTAAAACAGGAATGCGTTCGCCTTCGGGTTGAAAGGTTTTGCGGTTGAGTTTCATTCCATACAATGGGTATAAATTGCTCGAACCGTAATATTCATAGACTTCGTCTTTTTCTTTGTCCCAAAAAATTTGCGGATCCCAAGCGGCAGCTTCCGATTTGTGGATGAGTTCTTTCCACTCGCCTTTTGACGGATTGGTGCTCATCCAAAGTGGGAAATCCTTTCCGTGGGTTGAACCAACCACTAGCAAGGTATCATTGACAAAAGACAACGATGGCGCGCAAAGTTCGTCATAGACTTTATGTTCTGGTCGAAGGAATTTTTTAGAAATAAATTTCCAATCAGACATGTCTTTGCTGAGCCAATAACCCCATTGATTGGTAGAAAAAAGATAATATTCGCCTTTGAAAAAAGTGATAACTGGATCGGCTGTAGCCCGATGTTTTCCTTGTTTTACAAAATCAGGAATTGGGCAATAACCGTAGTCAATATTGATGGGATTGCAATAGGTTTTGTTTTGTGCAGTAACTCCAATCGAAAAAATCGAAAAAAGTAAAACCATCAAAAATAAAACTCTATTCATAATCCACATATTTAATTTTTAATTATTAATTTTTAATTGATTGGAGTTAAGCTAACCGCAGTTCCACCGCCAGCTGCCAAAACCAGTTTTAATTTAGATTTTGAAGTAACGGTCATCGATTTTATCTCGTAGTTGATTGGGTTTTTCTCCCAATGGGCTGTTTTTCCGTCTTGATAAATGGTGGCTTTGTATTTTTTATTTGGCGAAAGAAAATCCAGTTTGATTTCAGAAGTTCTAGCGTTTTCATCGGTGATAGCACCAAGAAACCAATTTTCAGATTCTTTGTCTTTTCGGGCAACGGTCAAATAATCGCCTGGTTCCGCTTCAAGATATTTGCTGTCTTGCCAATCAACCGCTACGTCTTTGATAAACTGAAAAGCATCAGGATATTTCTCGTAGTTTTCTGGTAAATCGGCTGCCATTTGTAATGGAGAATACATCGTTACATATAGTGCTAATTGTTTTGCTAAAGTAGTATGAACTTGTTCTTTTTTAGATTTATCGTAGAAACTCATTTTTACTTCAAAAATTCCTGGCGTATAATCCATTGGTCCACCAAGAAGACGTGTGAAAGGCAAAATAGTTTCGTGCATTGGCGGATTTCCGTTGCTCCAACCGTTGAATTCGTTTCCTCTTGCTGCTTCTGCCGCAATATAGTTTGGATACGTTCGGCTATAACCAGTTGGTCGTGAACTTTCGTGAGAGTTGACCATTAATTTATTGTCAGCCATTCGTTTAGCTACAAAATTAAAATGGTTTACCATGGTTTGTCCATCGTGAAATTCGCCACGCGGAATGATTTTCCCAACATAACCTGATTTTACCGCTGGATAACCATATTGTTTCATCAAATCCATTGCTCTGTCCAAATGTCTTTCATAATTAGCCACTGAACCTGAAGTTTCATGGTGCATAATCATTTTTACGCCTTTAGATTTAGCATAGGCATTGATTTCGGCTAAATTATAATCAGGATAAGGTGTTACAAAATCGAAAACATCTTCTTTCCAGTTGCCAAACCAATCTTCCCAACCCACGTTCCATCCTTCAACTAAAACACCGTCGAAACCGTGTTTTGCAGCAAAATCAATGTAGCGTTTTGTGTTAGCTGTTGTTGCTCCGTGTTTTCCGCTAGCAATTAATTCTCTGGTTTCGGTATTCTGTGCATTTTGTGAGCCAGCATAATCCCAAGTCGATTTACCCACGTGCATTTCCCACCAAACACCAACATATTTCATTGGTTT
>DAOLYL010000181.1:0-1222 GCA_035425765.1 Flavobacterium sp.
AAAAAAGTAAAATACAATATAGACGAAATCATCAGTTATTATGATGCAAAGGAAAATAAACATTACGAAAGAGTAAAAAATCCTTTGGTAGATAAAATTAAAGCCAAAGAAGTAGATAGATACGATTATCGTGCATTAGAAACTGCACATATAGATGATTATAAAAAAAGAGTTGAGTATAAATTTTATCATAGAGTAACGGTTGGGAAAGTAAAACTATTTAAAAATGTAGTTATAATTGCTGCTGGTGGAAATGTCCATCAAGGAAATTTTTATAGTTCTCAAGAAGATATAACCTATTACATATCCATTTACGATTCAAAATTAGAAGTAATCAACCAAAAAAATAAATTAGAACTGACCGATGAACTGTATGAATTACTAAAAGTATATCTTCATGGAAATGAGGACATCGACAAAAAACTGGAAAAATTATACGCATCAAAACTTATGGTAAAAGAAGCTCAGATAATTGATTTGATTAATGAATATAATATTGGGGTAGAAAGGAAAAAACAGTAATTTAAGAACTAAAAAATATCAGGATCGCCTTTTCCCTCACGAATAACTACTGGTTCATAACCTGACAAATCGATAATCGTAGAACCAATATTATCGCCATAACCACCATCGATTACCAAATCTACAAGATGTTGCCATTTCTCAAAAATAAGCTCCGGATCAGTAGAATATTCTAACACTTCGTCTTCATCGTGAATGGAAGTAGAAACGATTGGATTTCCTAAAAGCTTAACGATTTCTAGAGCAATATTATTATCTGGAACACGAATTCCGACGGTTTTTTTCTTCCGAAATTCTTTTGGTAAATCGTTATTTCCTGGCAAAATAAAAGTATATGGTCCAGGCAAAGTACGTTTTAAAATCTTAAACGTTGACGTATCAATTTGGCGAACATAATCAGAAAGATTACTCAAATCATGACAAATAAAAGAGAAATTGGCTTTTTCAAGTTTAATTCCTTTAATCTTCGCAATGCGTTCCAAAGCTCGTGAATTGGTAATATCGCAACCCAATCCATATACTGTATCGGTTGGATAAATCACCAATCCACCATCGCGCAAAACTTGCACTACTTTTTTAATAGCCGCTTCGCTGGGTTTGTCTTCGTATATTTTTATGAATTCTGCCATTTAGATATTAAATTTTAGATATTAAATATTAGATATTTGAAGCTAGATTTATGATTTTCGATATTTAATAT
>DAOLYL010000181.1:1322-4278 GCA_035425765.1 Flavobacterium sp.
TCAAATTTAATTTCCGCTTTTTTGTCAGCACCAACACCTTCAAGGTTTATGATTTGTCCTTTTCCAAAACGTTCGTGCATCACAACATCGCCTACGGTTAATTTGCTGTCAAATAAATTAGTATTGTTTGGAGCATTACTCGAAACTGGTTTCAATTTACGAATTGTTGCCGAGGAAACAGGTTCGTTATCATTTCTTTTTGGTGGTGTTCCAGCCAAAGGTTTTGCCAAACGCAATTTTGATTTATCAACATCGCCAAAAATATCCAAATCAATGGATGGTTTGTATCGATAACCTCCAGCATCAGATGGATTTATATATTCTAAATACTCGTCTTTTATTTCTTCAATAAAGCGCGAAGGTTCAGCATCAGTGAGTTTTCCCCAACGATATCGTGATTGTGCATAAGTTAAATAAGCTTGATGTTCGGCTCTTGTTAAAGCAACATAAAATAAACGTCGTTCTTCTTCGAGTTCGCTTCGGGTATTTAAACTCATCGCACTTGGAAACAAATCTTCTTCCAAACCAACGATAAAAACGTATGGAAATTCTAATCCTTTTGCCAAATGTATAGTCATCAAAGCTACTCTATCGTCATCGCCAGTATCTTTATCTAAATCAGTTGCTAAGGCAACATCTTCTAGAAATTCAGACAAAGCACCTCGCGCACCGTCAATTTCTTTTTGACCTTCGGTAAAATCTTTGATACCATTCAAAAGCTCTTCGATATTTTCTATACGAGCAATTCCTTCAGGTGTTCCGTCTTTTTTAAGTTCTTGAACCAAACCTGTTTTTTTAGAAACATGATCGGCAAGAAAAAAAGCATCTTGACTTTCGTTAATGACTTGAAAACTTTTAATCATCGTTACAAAATCTTGCAATTTTGCTTTTGTTCCAGAGTTAAGTTTTAAGTCGATTTTATCAATATGTTCCATGACTTCAAAAATGGAACGTTTGTAA
Organism: Flavobacterium sp.; assembly: GCA_035425765.1. Classification (GTDB taxonomy): domain Bacteria; phylum Bacteroidota; class Bacteroidia; order Flavobacteriales; family Flavobacteriaceae; genus Flavobacterium. The sequence continues at coordinate 2,283 of DAOLYL010000181.1, forward strand.
TGATTAGCAGCAATCGTCAATTTTTCAACCGTTGTGTCGCCAATTCCACGTGCTGGATAATTGATAACACGAACCAACGCTTCTTCATCCTTTGGATTGATTACTAATCGTAGATAACACAATACGTCTTTGATTTCTTTTCTTTGGTAGAAAGACAAACCGCCATAAATTCGATACGGAATATCTCTTTTTCGCAAGGCATCTTCCATGGCACGCGATTGTGCATTGGTTCGATATAATATGGCAAATTGACCGTTGAGCATTTGATTTCTCATTTTGAGGTCAAAGATTTCACTGGCAACAAATCGTCCTTCTTCGCCATCAGTAACACTGCGATGTACTTTTATTTTTGGACCAAAATCATTGGCAGTCCAAACAATTTTATCAAGCTTGGTCTTGTTTTTATCAATAATAGAATTGGCTGCTTCTACTATGTTTTTGGTCGAACGATAATTTTGTTCGAGCCTATAGGTTTTTACATTTTCATAATCTTTTTGGAAATTGAGAATGTTATTGATATTCGCTCCACGAAACGCATAAATACTTTGCGCATCATCTCCAACCACACATATATTCTGAAATCTATCAGATAAAGCGCGAACAATTAAATACTGCGAATGGTTCGTATCTTGGTACTCATCCACTAATATATAACGAAAACGATCTTGATATTTGGCTAAAACATCTGGAAAACGGTTTAGTAATTCATTGGTTTTCAATAATAAATCATCAAAATCCATTGCGCCACTTTTAAAACAACGTTCCACATAATGTTGATAGATTTCACCCATTCGTGGCTTTTTGCTCATAGCATCTGCTTCTTGCAATTCAGGATTATTGAAATAGGCTTTTACCGTAATCAACGAATTTTTATAGGAAGAAATTCGACTAAAAACTTGTTTGGGTTTATAAATATCTTTATCTAATTGTTGCTCTTTTATAATTGCCGAAATCAATCGAACGCTATCTTGCGAATCATAAATGGTAAAATTAGATGGATAACCTAATTTGTCGGCTTCACTTCTCAAAATACGTGCAAAAACCGAGTGAAATGTTCCCATCCAAAGGTTTTTGGCTTCGTTATTTCCAACAATATCAGCAATACGTTTTTTCATTTCGCGTGCCGCTTTGTTGGTAAATGTTAAAGCTAAAATATTGAACGCATCAACGCCTAAACTCATCAAATAGGATATACGAACGGTCAATACACGCGTTTTTCCAGAACCTGCACCAGCAATAATAATCATTGGTCCATCTTTTTGAAAAACAGGTGCTTGTTGGGCTTCGTTAAGTTGAGAAATATATTTTTGCATTACATTTTTTTGTGAAAGTTCAAATTTATGATTACTACTACTTAATTACAATATATTTCATGTCTATTTCTATTATATTTGTCAACAATTTAATAGTTACTTATTATGAATATTGATAAAATTTTAGAAGTTATACTTTATATGGTTCCTGCGCTGCTAACTGGTGCAATTGCTTACTCCTTTTTTAAAAAATTTATTGAAAACGAAGACAGTAGAAGGCGATTTCAATTGTTAAAGGAAAATCAAAAACATTCTTTACCATTACGTTTACAGGCATATGAACGAATGGCTTTGCTATTAGAAAGAATTAATCCAGCAAAATTGCTACTTCGTGTTGCACCATTAAATGACAATAAAATGGATTATCAAAATCTTTTAATCCATCATATTGAGCAAGAATACGAACATAATCTAGCTCAGCAAATTTATATTTCAGACGATTGTTGGACAATGATTTTAACTGCAAAAAACACTATTATTCAAAACATAAGAAAAACAACTTTAGACGAAACCGTTACCAATTCAGATAAATTAAGAGAAAAGATTTTAAGTAATTTACTCGAAAGTGAATCAGCCAGTTCTTTAGCGTTAAGCTATTTAAAAAATGAAGTCACACAACTTTTATAAAAAAAAAAAAACCACTCAATCGAGTGGTTTTTTTATTTATCGTTTTAAGGAAAAGT
>DAOLYL010000182.1:0-4269 GCA_035425765.1 Flavobacterium sp.
TTTTTTAGATTAAAAAATTTCTTCTAAAGCTTTTTCTATAGTTGAATACACTTTTTCTAGCTGTTGATTTTCAATAATATAAGGCGGTAAAATATAAACAATATTACCAACTGGCCTCAATATTACTCCATTTTCAATAAAAAAATTATAGAGCTTATTTCTAAAATTTCCATAATAACTTTCTTGACTTTCTCTTTTAATTTCCAAAGCAAAAATTACTCCTAAAACTCTTGTTGTTTGTACTCTTGGATGTAATTTTATTTTTTCTTGAAAACTTAAATGCAATTGGTGAACCGTTTTAATATTTTGTTGAATTTCATCCGTTTGTAATAAAGAAATACTCGCTAAAGCTGCCGCACAACCTGTTGGATTTGCTGTAAAAGTATGTCCGTGAAACAACGCCTTGTTGGTGTCATCGTCATAAAATCCATCAAATATTTCTTGACTAAAAGTAGTAATCGCCATTGGGATTGTTCCTCCAGTTAAAGCTTTTGAAAGACACATCATATCAGGTTTTTGTTCTAAATAATCACAGGCAAATGTTTTTCCAGTTTTTCCAAAACCTGTCATGACCTCATCGGCAATAGTGAAAACATTATTTTGTTTGCAGATAGTTATTAATTTATCCAAAACTTCAGGTTGATACATCACCATTCCTGCGGCACCAAGAACTAAAGGTTCAAAAACAAAAGCAGCAAATTCGTTAGTTTCAACTAATTTTTTTAGTGCTTTGATTGACTTTTCTTCGTTACCATTAGTTGGAACCGGAATTCGAACCACTTCCAGCAACGAACCTTTAAAAGCTTCTGTAAAAAATGTAATTCCGCTAGCGGCCATTGCACCAAAAGTATCACCATGAAAAGCATCTTCAAAAGCAATGATTTTTAACTTTTTAATTCCTTTATTGTAATTGTACTGTAAAGCCGATTTTATAGCAATTTCAACGGTAGTTGAGCCGTTATCAGAATAGAAGATTTTCTTTTGATTTGAAGGTAAAATTTCCATCAATTTTTCAGACAACTCAACCGCTTTGTTATGCGTAAATCCACCAAAAAGAACATGTTCTAATGTTGTTAACTGCTTGTAAATAGCATCAGCAATTACTTGATTAGAATGTCCAAACGGATTTACCCACCAAGAAGCAATAGCGTCGATATATTCTTTGCCGTTTTCATCCCAAAGCAAGGCGTCTTTTCCTTTAACAATTGCTGGAAAATCAGCGGCTGTTTTGTGTTGAGTATATGGATGCCAGTTGTGTTTTTTGTCTCTTTCAGATAAATTCATGCTATAAAATTATAGTACAAAGATACACAGAGTATGACACAGAGTTTCACAAAGGTTTTATAAATTTATTAGATTATCTCTAAACTTATCGGCATAATATTGAATTACATTTTGGTCAAAATAAGGTTCATTGTGAATTCTTCCGATGGACTTTGCTTTGGTTTTTGATAAAATTATTTCCTCAGTAGCTTGATTTTCATCACCTGAAAAAATAATCCCTGCTACTTTTAGATTTCGACTTTTTAATGCTTCAAATGTCAATAAGGTATGATTAATGCTTCCAAGATAATGACGAGAAACTATAATTATTTTGTAATCGGGTTTTATTAAATCGATGATACAATCGTTGTCATTTAACGGAACAAGGATTCCGCCTGCGCTTTCAATCACGAGATGATTGGTTGTTTTTGGTTCTATTATTTTTTTTATATCGATGGTGATTCCGTCGATTTGTGCAGCTAAATGTGGACTTGCAGGAGTTTTCAGTTCATAAGCGTTTGGATGAACTACTGACTTTTGACTTTTGACTTTTGACTTCACTTTATGACTATCGGAATTGTCTAAATCACCTGCTTGGATTGGTTTCCAATAATCAGCTTCGAGTGCTTGGGTTACAATGGCTGATGTGATGGTTTTGCCTACATCGGTTCCAATTCCTGTGATGAATAGTTTCATAGTATTAACTAAATTCAAATTTACATGATTGACATTTATACTTATATCTAGAATAAAAAGGAATTAAAACTATCAATATTGAAAACAGGAAGGTAAGTAATGATTTGAAATCATTAATTGAAGTTACCATTTCTATCTGTTCTTCATTGCATTTAGGACACTTCATTAATTGATTATTTTCATCTAAAGAAAAATCACTTATTTGAGAAAGAATAAATTTTGCTTTTTCTTCATTCTCAAAATTTACAAAAAGTTTAACTCCGCCAACAGCATTACTGTATAGAGGATTTGAGTCTACAGTGTTATTATCCATAATGAATACCTCAATTTCTTCTGACTCTAATTTACTTTTATAAATCAAAGCTTCAGAAGTATATTGGTAACGTCCAATTAATATAAAAGTTTCTTCCATGTTTCTAAAACACAAAACTACTCAATAACTTCAACACATCTGAAATTTGATCGGAAGAATTATAGGAATGTAGACAAAAACGCAATCGTTCTTGACCTTCTGGAACGGTTGGTGAAAGAATTGGTTTTACATCAAAACCTTTTTCTTGTAATTGATTTGCGATTGCTTTTACCTTCTCATTTCCCGGAATTATGGCGCATTGAATGGATGATTTGCTATAGACAAATAAAGGTTTTAAACCCAATTGCATTTTCTCTTGATTAAAGAATTGGATGTTATTTCTAAGATTTTGAATGGCTTCTTTTTCGTCTTCTAAATGCTGGTAAGCTATTAAAATAGTTGCAACGGAATGAGGAGAAAGTCCTGTGGTATAGATAAAACTTCGGGCAAAATTGACTAAAAAGTCTTTTAATTCCTGACTTCCTAAAATGGCTGCGCCGTGACAACCTAATCCTTTTCCGAAGGTCATAATTCGAGCAAAAACTTTGTCTTGTAATCCTTGATACTGAACTAAACCTTGTCCTCCAGAAGTTTCGGAATTACCAAAAACACCGAGTGCATGTGCTTCATCAATCACTAAATGGCAATTGTATTTTTCGGAAAGATGTACTAATTCTTCAAGATTGGGTGAGTCGCCATCCATGGAGAAAACAGATTCAGTGACAATAAATATTTCAAAAAAAACACCTCGACTGCGCTCGGTGTGACAACCATTTAATCTTTTTTCTAACTCTTCAAAATTGTTGTGTTGAAATTTATATGATTTGGCATTACTCATTTGAATTCCATCACGAATGGAAGCGTGACATAATTCGTCGAATAGAATAACATCATTTCGTTGCGGAACAGAACTGAAAAAACCAACATTGGCATCATAACCTGAATTAAAAATTAGTGCAGATTCTGATTGATGAAAATGGGCAATAAAATCTTCGGTGATTTGATATAAATTATGATTTCCAGAAATTAATCGTGAACCTGTTGCACCGTTTATTTTGATTTTATTATCAAGTAAATACTGATGTGTTTGGTTGAAAATTTCCTCAGAATTGGCAAAACCTAAATAATCATTAGAAGCAAAATCAACTAAAGAATTGGCAACAGGCAACTTTCGTAAGGCGTTGTTTTGCTCACGTTGTTGTATTTTTTGCTGTAATGATTTTGGGAAATGATTCATCTTTCAAAAATAAAAAAAAGCCAAACAATAATGCTTGGCTTTCTTAGTTTATTTTGAATTGTCCTAGTCAGCTAAAACAATTACTTTATTATCTTTCATTTCAATAGTTCCTGAACTGATTTCCAATGTGTAGTTTTGGTCATTTACTTTCGTAAATTTCTCTACTACGTCTTTTTCAAATTTAAAACTTGTAGCAGCAATTTTTACTGTTCCTTGTTTTAAAATAGAAACTATTGGCGCGTGATTGTTCAATATTTGGAATGAACCATCAACACCTGGCAATGAAACCGAAGTAACTTCGCCTTTGAATAATGTAGCTTCTGGTGATACTATTTCTAAAATCATAATTTTTAGTTTCGAGTTTCGGGTTTCGAGTTTCGGGTTCAACTGAACACTGATAACTGAAAACTTTCAACTGGTTTTACGCTTCTGCTAACATTTTTTGTCCTGCTTCGATAGCATCTTCAATTGTTCCTTTAAGGTTGAAAGCTGCTTCTGGCAAGTGGTCTAATTCACCATCAATAATCATATTGAATCCTTTGATAGTATCTTTAATATCAACCAAAACTCCAGGAATACCAGTAAATTGCTCCGCTACGTGGAATGGTTGAGATAAGAATCTTTGAACTCTACGTGCACGAGATACAGAAAGTTTATCTTCTTCTGATAATTCTTCCATACCAAGGATTGCGATGATATCTTGAAGTTGTTTGTATTTTTG
>DAOLYL010000183.1:0-1569 GCA_035425765.1 Flavobacterium sp.
GATTGAATTCCGTAGGTTAATTTGAATTTATCTGAAATATAATGTTTGAAATCATATTTGACATTGTAATTTTTAATGCCGCTATCCCAATTGAAACCGATGATGTCTAATTCTAATCCATAATAATAATCAGAATAAATCATCGATAAATTGGAGAATAATTTATCTGAAAATAAATGGTTCCAACGGAAATTTAACACCGAATTTCCATACGTATTAACAAAACTGTTGTTTAATGAAAAAACATCTCTTCCAAAATAACCAGAAAGATAAATGTTATTTTTTTCGTTTAAAGAATAACTCAATTTGGTATTCAAGTCATAAAAATAAGCCGAATTTGGATTATCGGCTAATTTTAAAAAAAGATGCGCATACGAAGCTCTTCCGGCAACAACAAATGAACCTTTGTCTTTCACAATTGGACCTTCGGCAAGAATTCTACTGGAAATTAAACCAATTCCGCCGTTCATATGAAAATCGTTTTTGTTTCCTTCTTTTTGATAAATATCCAAGATAGAAGACAATCTTCCGCCATAACGAGCTGGAATTCCGCCTTTATATAATTTTAAATCTTTGATAGCATCGGGATTGAAAACGGAAAAAAGTCCAAAAAGGTGAGAAGAATTATAAATCGTAGCTTCGTCTAATAAAACCAAATTTTGATCAGCGCCACCGCCACGAACGTTAAAACCCGATTGTCCTTCGCCAGCATTGGTAACTCCTGGCAGAGTTAAAATCGATTTTATAATATCAACTTCTCCAAAAATAACAGGCATTTCCTTGATTTCTTGAATAGTTAATTTGTTGACACTCATTTCAGGTTTTCTGATGTCGATACGTTTTTTATTGTCAACAATAATTACTTCGTTAAGGACTTGACTGCTCTCTGAAAGTAAAAAGTTTTTTTTAGTATTTTGATTTAAACTAATTTTTTCTTCAACGGTTTGATAACCAACATAACTTGTTAAAATTGTATAATCGCCTTTTGGCAATGTGATAGAGTAAAATCCATACTCATTTGTGACTATACCTGTTTTAGTTTCTTGAATATAAACGGAAACGCCAATTAGTGTTTCTTTATTTCTACTATCAGAAACTACGCCGCTAATGGTAAATTTTTCTTGTGAAATTGCTTGAAGTGAAGCAAAAAAGATAAAAAAAATGGCTAAAATATTTTTTGGCATAAATTTGGTGTTAGTTTAGCAAAATTCAACATTAATCAGTTTAGTTAATCATAATCAATTGTTAAGATTTGGTTAATTAAAAATACTAGTTTTCTTTTAATTAGATACTTTTACCATAAAATTTTTACTAAGATGAAGTCAGGTTTTGCAATAATGTTTACACTATTTTTTTGTTTCAATGGTTTTTCGCAGTTTGAAATGCCAAAGAAGACATTAAAAATTGCGCCTATTTCAAATCCGAGTGGGCAAGTTTCGCCAACATCATCACGAGCGATAACTTATCCAAGTATTTTTGACAAAAAGGATAAGTTGACCGAAAGCGTTTCTCTTCTTAACAAGAAACCAGAACCTGAGAAAAGTGTAATGGAAACAGAGAGGTTTGAAA
>DAOLYL010000183.1:1669-4238 GCA_035425765.1 Flavobacterium sp.
GAAATAAAAAAAGACGACTAAAAGTCGTCTTTTTATTTTTAAATGTTTGGTAAATTTAATTCAATTGAGCTAAAATTTCATTCAATGTTTTGCTCGGACGCATCTTGGCATTGAGTAAATCAGTATTTGGTTTATAATAACCACCAATGTCATTTTTAATTCCTTGACTATCGATTAACTCTTGATTTATTTTACTTTCATTTGTTGTTAATTCATTTGCAATAGGAGTGAAGATTGCTTTTAATTCAGCATCATTATTTTGGTTTGCTAAAGCTTGTGCCCAATACAACGTTAAAAAGAAATGCGAACCTCTATTGTCTAATTCACCAACTTTTCTAGCAGGAGATTTGTCATTTTCTAAGAATTTAGCATTTGCTTCGTCTAAAGTATCGGCTAAAACTTGTGCTTTAGAATTATTTAAAGTTTGAGCCAAATGTTCTAAAGAAGCTTGTAATGCTAAAAATTCTCCTAACGAATCCCAACGTAAATATCCTTCTTCAATAAATTGTTCTACGTGTTTTGGAGCCGAACCACCAGCGCCAGTTTCAAATAATCCACCACCGTTCATCAATGGAACTATGGATAGCATTTTTGCTGATGTACCCAATTCTAAAATTGGAAATAAATCAGTTAGATAATCACGTAAAACATTCCCTGATACTGAAATGACATCTTTACCAGTTCTAATAATTCGTAACGTTTCTGTCATTGCATCTTTTACATCCATAATGCGAATATCCAGTCCATTTGTATCAAAATCTTTTAAATATTTTTCAACTTTTTTGATAATTTCTCTATCGTGAGCTCTATCTTTATCTAACCAAAAAATAGCAGTTGTATCGGATAATTTCGCTCTGTTTACGGCTAATTTTACCCAATCTTGAATTGGCGCATCTTTAGTTTGACACATTCTAAATATATCGCCAGCAGAAACAGTTTGTGATAGTAGAACTGTACCGTTTTCAGTTTCAACTGTTACTAAACCATCTTCAGAAAGCTGAAATGTTTTATCGTGCGAACCATATTCTTCTGCTTTTTGAGCCATCAAACCTACATTTGGAACAGAACCAATTGTTTTTGGATCTAAGGCACCATTTTTCTTCATTTCTTCAATGCAAGCGCTATAAAATCCAGCATAAGAACGATCAGGAATCATTGTAATTGTATCTTCTTCTTTTCCTTCAGCATTCCACATTTTTCCACCATTTCTTGCTAATGCAGCCATTGACGCATCAACGATAACATCAGATGAAACATGGAAATTTGTAATTCCTTTATCGCTATTTACCATAGCAATTCTTGGTCCGTTGGTAATAGCATCTGAAATTGCTTGTTTAATTTCAGCTTCTAATGAATGTCCTGCAATTTTATTATACAAATCCTGCAAACCATAATCAGGTGTTATATCTAATGCTTTAAAAGTTTCGGAATATTTTGTGTAAACTTCTTCAAAATAGGATTCTACAATCGCTCCAAAAATAATTGGATCAGAAACCTTCATCATCGTTGATTTCAGATGAACAGATAGCATTACATTTTTAGCTTTTGCATCAGAAATCGCTTTTTTCGCATAAGCTTTCAAAGCGTTCATATTCATTACTGAACTATCGATTACTTCGCCAGCTTTTAGGTTAGCTAAATCTTTTAAAACTTTAGTTTGACCAGCTTTGCTTGTGAAAACAATTTTATATTTAGTATCGTTATCAATGGTGGTAGAATTTTCAGTTCCAAAAAAATCTCCCGTTTCCATATGAGCTACTTCTGTTTTACTATCAGAACTCCAAACACCCATTTTGTGTGGATTTTTTTTAGCGTAATTTTTAACCGCTTTTGGTGCTCTACGGTCAGAGTTTCCTTCACGAAGAACTGGATTTACTGCAGAACCTAAAACTTTTGAATATTTAGCTTTGATGTTTTTTTCTTCATCGGTTTGCGCATCTTCAGGAAAATCAGGAATTTTATATCCTTTTGCCTGTAATTCTTTTATAGCTTCTTTCAATTGAGGAACCGAAGCTGAGATATTTGGTAATTTTATGATGTTTGCTTCTGGAGTTGTTGCTAAAAGTCCTAATTCAGCTAAATCATCCGATTGTTTTTGATTGTCGTTTAAATATTCTGGAAAATTCGCTAAAATTCTTCCTGCTAATGAAATATCTCTCGTTTCAACGGAAATTGCTGCTGGTTTAGTAAAAGCTTGAATAATTGGTAATAAAGAATGTGTGGCGAGCATAGGTGCTTCATCCGTAATGGTATAAATAATTTTAGAATCTGACATTAGGTATTCGTTTATTTGTTTTAGAATAATCTGTGGAACACAAATATATAAAATTGACTAGAATTAAGTGTGAAATTACTATACAAATCAATAAAATTGAGGATTTATTAAAAATTGATGTTTAAATTATTTTTTGTTTGGATAAAACGTGAATTTTTTGTCAAAAAAAAAGTCTTCTTGATTGTGCAAGAAGACTTTTTTATACAATATAAGAAAGAATTAGTTTTTATATCTTCTTTCTTTGATTTTTGCTTTTTTACCAGTAAGTTCTCTGAAGTAGTAAATTCTAGCTCT
>DAOLYL010000184.1:0-1531 GCA_035425765.1 Flavobacterium sp.
TGATAATAGCAGGTTTCGATTTCATATTTTTCGACGGCTTCAACATTTAGTTTTCTGTCGCCAATTTTTTCTTGAAAAAGAAAACCATTGGTATAAATTCGATGTTTTAAAGGAATGGTTTTTACGACTACTTTTTCGTCTTCATATATTGTTTCGCTTTCTTTTGCTTCTAATTCGTGGAAATAAAGATTGTAACCCGTAAACGAATTGGAATAACGCAATTGAAGTAGAATAATTTCTTTAATTCCTTTTGGTCCATAAATATGTAAATCGGTTTGACGATTGAGCAACATGAAAGTAGAAATCAAACCTACTAATCCATAAAAATGATCTCCATGAAGATGTGAAATAAAAATATGATTGATTTTTGAGAACTTGATTTTGTTTTTTCGCAATTGTACTTGTGTTCCTTCACCACAATCGATAAGAAACATTCGATTTCTGATTTCTAAAACCTGCGATGTTGGATTGGTAATCGTTCTTGGTGTTGCCGCATAGCAACCTAATATAGTTAACTTCATTGTAATTCTTTAGAAACCTAAGTCGCGTTCAATTTCATCTATTTCGATGATATCATGTGCTTCAAGTAGTGTTGGAACTAGAACAATATTTTTGGGAACAGCATTAAAGTCAATATCATTAACTACTAATACTAATGATTTCTTTTCTTTCTTGTGCAATTTTATCATATCGGAAAACAATTTTACATCTGCCATCGTTATTGCTTTGTCGTGCGATAAATCAATAATAAGGTTTTGGTTTTTATAACTATTGTATTCGTGTGTGAGCTTTTGCAAAAACTCAGCTGTTGGATATTGTGTATTCCTTATTATAGTAGTATGTCCTTTTTTGTCCACTTTCATTCTAATGTTGTTTTTTTTCTATGATGCTAATTTACTAAGATTTTAGCATTCTTCACTGTTTTGAGAAAGGTTTATGTTTTAAAAGATGTAGTTCATGGAAATTATTGGGATTTCATCGGTGAAATACACGTTTTTTTAACATTTCATAGATTAAGTGCATCAAAAAAACGCTCAAAACCCTTGATATCATTGATTTTGTCGTTTAAACGACTTTTGGGGTTAATTATCGAAAATATTTCACCTCAGACAACTCTCGACGTAGTTTTGGTTCAGAATTAAAACACAAACTAAAAATAAAAGATATGACAACAACTAACACTTCAACTCAAAACAATCTAACAAGCGTTAAATTATTTGTATTGTTCGTGTTTATGTTTTTATCTACATCTAACGTTTTTGGTCAAGACAAAAAAGAAACAGTAACTATTGTTGAGCCAACTACAACTGTTACAACTTCTGAAAATACTGTTGCTACAACTACTACTGAATTTGCAGTATGGTTTGTTGGAAGTGCAAAATCAACTTCTCAAACAAAATCAACTACTTTATCTTTCGGTAGAAAACAATTGATTAACTCTGGTATTACTACTAACAAAGTTTTAATCAAAGCGGTTTTGAAAAAAATCGTTGGTCAAGAAAGCAACATCGCTTAAGAATAATTTTAATTT
>DAOLYL010000184.1:1631-4158 GCA_035425765.1 Flavobacterium sp.
TGTTTTTTAGCGGTTTCAGACTGAAGTGTTAGAATATCATAATTGCTCATCGATTTATAATTTTTAACTAATTTTTCGATGTGCAAATCAAATTCGGGTACAGGAACTTCTTTTTTAGATTTTTTTTCCTTGTTTATGTAATTCGGTTTTGGAATTTCTTTCGCTTTTATAACTTCGTTTTTATTGAAGTTTAAAGTCATCGCATCAGCGTTGCCTATTTTTATTAATTCATTGGTTTTAAACGATAACGGAAATCCATCGGTGGTTTCAATAGTAATAGTATCACCATTTATTTTTACCACAACACCATCAATTGCATCGTCTAATACCGAAACTTTATCGCCTACTTGAAACATTTCTTTACAATTTTAGTTCAAAAATAAGAAAGTTTAAACCGATACAATTTTTTATTAAAAAATAATTTGTAAACTTGTTACATCGAAAAATGAAATTCAATGGAAGAATACATGATGCCTTGTATGAACAAAAAAATCTTTGGTGTAGAATGCTTTGGCTGCGGAACACAACGCTCGTTAGCACTGTTACTCAAAGGTGATTTTGTTGGTGCTTTCAACATGTATCCAGCTATTTTTACAACATTATTGTTTTTTGTTGTCGTTGGTCTTCATTTTATTGACAAATCAAGAAATTACCACAAAGCCATTATCAGTTTAGCAGTAATCAATGCTATTATCATGGTGGTGTCTTATTTTTATCGTGTAACCAATTATTAACTATATAACTTTTTTTATGGAACAATCAAACTTTAACAATTTTGAAACAGGACAAAAACTGCCTAACGCAACAGCCGTTTTGGTATTGGGAATTCTATCTATTGTAACCTGCTGTTGTTATGGATTAGGTTTAATTTTAGGTATTATCGCAATGGTATTAGCTAAAAAAGATGTTGCGTTATACAACATAAGTCCGCAAGCTTATACGAATTATGGCAACCTAAAAACTGGAAGAATTCTAGCTATTATCGGTATTGTATTAAGTATAATTTATTTAATTTATATCATTTTTCTTTTCTCAACTCTTGGAATGGAAGGAATTCAACAAATGCAAGAAGAAATGATGAGAAAATATAGCGCTCAATAATTTTCTCTAAATATTTAAAAAAACAAAAACGTCTCGCTGATAACGAGACGTTTTTTATATAATTGAAAAAAAATTATTACTCAAATTCCTTCAATGTTGAAATGATAATCGAAACACAATCTAATAATTGCTCTTCGTTCATTACTAATGGCGGAGCAAAACGAATGATGTTTCCATGTGTTGGTTTTGCTAGTAAACCATTTTCTGCTAATTTCATGCAGATGTTCCAAGCGGTATCGCTTTCTTCGGTATCGTTAATAACAATTGCATTCAACAAACCTTTTCCGCGAACTAAAGTTGCAATGCTTGATGTTTTTACAAACTCTCCTATTTTTTCTCTGAAGATTTTACCCAATCGTTCTGCATTTTCGGCAAGATTTTCATCTTTCACTACTTCTAATGCCGCGATAGCAACCGCAGCCGCAACAGGATTTCCACCAAAAGTTGAACCGTGTTGACCTGGTTTAATGACATTCATGATTGCGTCATTGGCTAAAACCGCCGAAACGGGATAAACGCCACCAGAAACTGCTTTTCCTAGAATTAAAACATCAGGTTGCACATTTTCGTGATGAACGGCTAATAATTTCCCGGTACGCGCAATTCCGGTTTGAACTTCATCGGCAATAAATAAAACGTTGTGAGTTTCACACAATGCTTTTGCTTTCGCCAAATAACCATCGTTTGGAACATAAACGCCTGCTTCGCCTTGAATTGGTTCTACCAAGAAACCTGCAATATTGTTTGACGATTGAAGTGCATTTTCCAACGCTTCGATGTCGTTATACGGAATTCGGATAAATCCTTCGGTGTAAGGTCCAAAGTTCTTTCTTGCATTTTCATCGTTTGAAAAAGAAATGATAGTGGTTGTTCTTCCGTGGAAATTGCCTTCGCAAACAATAATTTGCGCTTGATTTTCTTGAATTCCTTTCTTTTCATACGCCCATTTTCTGGAAATTTTCAAAGCCGTTTCAACAGCTTCAGCACCCGTATTCATTGGAAGTACTTTGTCAAAACCAAAATATTTTGTGATGTATTCTTCGTAAATTCCTAGTTTATCATTATAAAAAGCACGAGAAGTCAACGTTAAGGTTTGTGCTTGTTCCATCATCGCTCCAACGATTTTTGGGTGACAATGACCTTGATTTACTGCCGAATAAGCCGAAAGAAAATCATAGTATTTTTTGCCTTCAACATCCCAAACATAAACACCTTCACCTCTACTCAAAACTACTGGTAGCGGATGATAATTGTGCGCACCATATTTGTTTTCTAAATCAATTGCTTCGGCGGAACTCATTTTTTCTAAAACTGACATAATTTTTAATTTTATACCCAAACTCGTTATGGGTTATTCTAAAATATCAATTCCTTCTTGTGGAGAGAAATCATCCATGAAGCAAAAGTAAAATATAATTACGAATTA
>DAOLYL010000185.1:0-4071 GCA_035425765.1 Flavobacterium sp.
GCTGCCATAATTCCACAAAGCTTAGCTACTTCTCTTGAGTGTTGCAATAAATTTTGACCATAAGAAGAACGGTATTTCATTCTACCAACTACTTTTATCAACTCAGGATGCAAACCGTGAATACCTAAATCGATAACGGTACGTTTTCCAACTTCAGCAATTTCTTCATCAATTTGTTTAGTTGTTTTAGCGACAACTTCCTCAATTCTTGCTGGGTGAATTCTTCCGTCAGTAACTAATTTATGTAATGATAAACGAGCTATTTCTCTTCTAACTGGATCAAAACATGAAAGAATAATTGCTTCTGGCGTATCATCTACAATGATTTCAACTCCTGTTGCAGCTTCAAGTGCGCGAATATTTCTTCCTTCACGACCAATAATTCTTCCTTTAACATCGTCAGATTCAATATTGAAAACAGAAACACAATTCTCAACTGCTTCTTCCGTTCCAACACGTTGAATTGTATTGATGATAACTTTTTTAGCTTCTTGTTGCGCTGTTAATTTAGCTTCTTCAATTGTATCTTGAATGTGCGACATTGCCTTAGTTTTAGCTTCAGCTTTTAAGCTTTCAACTAATTGTTCTTTGGCATCTTCAGCAGAAAGACCAGAAATAACCTCAAGCTGTTCTACTTGACTTTTGTGAAGCTTTTCTAACTCTTGTTGCTTCTTATCAAGGAATTCAATTTTGGTTGTATATTCATTTGTTTTTGCTTCAAAATCATCATTAACTTTTTTAGCTTTTGATAATTCGCTTGAAACTTGAGATTCTTTATCTCGAACTCTTTTTTCAACCTCTGCCATTCTTTTGTCTTTAGCTAAAATCTCTTTTTCATGTTCTGATTTTAATTCTAAAAACTTTTCTTTTGCTTGAAGCAACTTGTCTTTTTTGATGTTTTCAGCTTCAAGATTTGCATCTTTCAAAATAGATGATGCTTCTTTTTTAGCATTTTTAATCATGTTTGAAACATTGCTTTTTTCTAAGAATTTTGCAATCCCAAAACCTCCACCAATTCCAACTATTGCGGCGAGTATAATAAATGTAATTTCCATTTTTTGTTTGTATTTAGGTATAAAAAAAGCCTACATTAGGTGAATGCATAAACTCGTAAGGACAAGTTTTGAGCTAACTCACTGTTCAAGTTTCCTCGATATAGAGGCATACTTTAGTAGCGATGATTTGCTCATTC
Source organism: Flavobacterium sp. (assembly GCA_035425765.1). Lineage (GTDB taxonomy): Bacteria > Bacteroidota > Bacteroidia > Flavobacteriales > Flavobacteriaceae > Flavobacterium. The sequence goes on from DAOLYL010000185.1 coordinate 1,193, forward strand.
TAAATTGTTAGTGTTGAGTTTACCAATTAAAATCTAATGTAGGCAGTGTTGTAATTTATGTATAAGAACGTTATTTTTTTTCGAGATAATCGAATAATAAATCATTAATTTTTTTTAACCTTTCCAATGTTTCTGTACCATCAATTGCATTATCCAATTGCTTTTGTTCCACTTGAGAAGCAAACTGTAAAGCACACATAGCCAATACATCTTGCTTATCTCGAACGGCATAGTTTTCTTCGAATTGCTTAATCATAGTATCAATTTTTTTTGAAGCACTTCGCAATCCTTCTTCCTGAGAAGTTTCCACCGTAAGTGGGTAAACTCTATCGGCAATTGATATTTTTATTTTAAGCTTTTCACTCATTGTTTTAGTCTGACAACTGCGCAATGCAATAGTCTATTTCTCTGATTAATGAATTTATCTTCAGTTTTGTATCTCGTTTATTTTCTTCACTGCCAAGCAATGAATTAGCCATTTTGAGTGATTCGCATTCTTTTTTCAATAATTCAATTTCTTGATTTTGAGTAGCAATTTGATTGTTTGCTTTACTCAATTTATCTTGCAATTCTACAGAATAATTTTGCAAACTATTGATTTTACCAAATAGTTTAGCTATTCTAGCTTCAACTGAATCAATAATGGTAACAATTTCACTCATCCAATGGTTTATTCATTTCTTAATTCACAAAGTTAGTATTCTATTTTAGTAATGCAATAGTTTTTGATTTTTATTTACTTCTTTTTTTGCTTGGTAGTTTTTAATTTTTTGCAAATGAATAAATTATATTTTTTAAATATATTGTAATTTATTACTCACTTTTATTTAAATTAGCAAAAATGTCTTTAATATGAAATATCTTATTTCGATTTTATTTTTTGCAACGACATCGTTTGGTCAAGCTACATATCCTAAAGATTATTTTGCTTCTCCTTTGGATATTCCGCTTTTGTTATCGGGAAATTTTGGCGAATTAAGACCTAATCATTTTCATGCAGGTTTGGATTTTAAAACCCAAAAAAAAGAAGGATTTAATGTTTATGCTGCTGCTGAAGGTTATATCTCTCGAATAAAAATTGCTCATGGCGGTTATGGAAAAGCAATTTATATCACTCATCCAAATGGGTTTACAACAGTCTATGGTCATTTGCAATCTGGATTTGGAATAATTCAAAAATATATTTTACAACAGCAATATAATCTTAAATCATATGAATTAGATATTAATCTAAACCCAACCGATTTAATAGTAAAAAAAGGAGAAATCATTGCAATTTCTGGAAATACTGGTGGTTCGGATGGTCCGCATTTGCATTTTGAAATTCGAGATACACAATCTGAAAAAATTATTAATCCACTTTTTTTTGGATTTAATGCTAAAATTGAAGACACAAAACCTCCGCAAATTACTTCAATAATTGCCTATCCAATTGATGAAAACTCAATTGTAAATCAATCTAAAAGACCAATAGCTGTTGGATTAGACTTGCAACCCGACGGAAATTATTTGGCTGAAAAAGTTATAGCCAAAGGAAGAATTGGTTTCGGAATTACAACAATTGATTATGATAATGTTTCTTGGAACGTCAATGGAATTTTCAAAATTCAAACTTACTTAAACGGAAAGAAAAATTTTGGTTATCAATTTGACACTTTTGCTTTCGATGAAACAAGATACATAAATGCACTGATTGATTATCAAAGATATAAAACTCACAAGCAACGAGTTCAAAAATTATTTATGATAAATGCTTACGATTTGAGTATTATTCAAACTGACGAAAGCAAAGGAATTATTGACGTCAATTCTAGTTTAGCAAAAACTATAAAAATTGAAGTTCTTGACTATAATCAAAATTATACTAAAATTCACATCCCAATTGAACACTCTAATTTACCAGCGAAAGTGGAGGAAATTCCACAAACATCAAAATATTTAGTAAAATCAAATCGCGACAATATTTTTTCTTTAGAAAATGTAACCGTAACCATTCCAAGTAAAACTTTCTATGACGATTTTTATATGGATTTTGAAGTGAAAAACAAAATCATCAAAATTCATGACGATATTATTCCAGCACATTCGAGCTTTCAAATTGCCATTGAAGACAGCATTTCTAATGAAAAAGACAGGGAAAAAATGTTTATTGGATACTTTGATGGAAAAAAGTTTAATCATTACACAACAAAAAGGTATAAAAATACGTTCTCTATATATTCTAAGACATTAGGAGAATATCAATTATTGAAAGATACGATTGCTCCAAAAATTTCTATTCCGAAAACAATAGAAGGAAAATGGATTTCTGAGCAAGAAAATCTACAACTAACTATCTCAGATGATTTATCTGGAATAAAAAGTTATGAAGGTTATCTCAACGAAAAATGGATTTTATTAGAATATGAAAACAAATTAAAACGATTAACCCATAACTTCTCCGATGGCATTGTGACCGAAGGAAAAAACGATTTAAAAGTAGTAGTTACCGATAATGTTGGAAATTCTACTATATTTGAAACACATTTTTATAGAAGTCAAAAACAATAACACTATAGTTTGAAAACAAAACATTTATTCTTTTCGTTCCTATTTTTTATCCTTTGTATAAAATCATTTTCGCAAAACGCAACCGCAAAAGTAGCAGGAATTGTGCTAGACGAAAATAACAAACCTATTGAAAGCGTTAACGTTAGCTATCTTTCAAAATCATCCGTTACTGACAAAAATGGTTTTTACACGATTACCGTTCCAGCCAATCAAAAAGTAGTTTTAGTTTTTACACACGTTGCTTTAAAAAATATAACAGCAACATTGCAATTAAAACCTAATGAGGAATTTGAATATCACGTTGTCATGTCTGATAAAGCTGAACAACT
>DAOLYL010000186.1:0-2030 GCA_035425765.1 Flavobacterium sp.
TGCATCAATGTTTAGCAAATCTTCACGAACCGGATTTCCTGTTAGAACAATCTTTTCTTTTGGAAAAAAGCGTTCCAAATTTTCATAGGCAACACAAATTTTGTTTGCTTTTTTACTCAACAATTTATTTGTTATTCCTGGATATGAATTTTGCTCTTGAACTACGGTTGGAATATTTCTGCTATTTGCCACTTGCAATAATGGTCCAGAAGCAAAACCGCCAGTTCCAATTACAACATCGGGTTTGAACTTGTTTATAATTTGACGCGATTTCCACAAACTGCTTATAAGTTTGAAGGGAAACATCATATTTTGAACCGTCAATTTTCGTTGTAAACCAGCAATCCACAAACCTTCTATTTTATAACCAGCTTGCGGCACTTTTTGCATTTCCATTTTGTCTTTTGCACCAACAAAAAGAAATTCCGCATCAGGGAAACGCGATTTTAATTCATTCGCAATAGCAATTGCTGGATAAATATGTCCGCCAGTTCCGCCACCACTCAATATGAATTTTAATTTTTTCATGCTAATTTTTCTTCAAAATTGGTTCCAAAGGATTTGCTTTGTCTTCAATGGAAAAATCTTCGTTATCAGAAACTTTTTCAGCTTCGTCGTCTTCTTGTAATTGTTTATCGATTAGCTTTTGTAATGCAATTTCACGCTTCTCTTTTTCAGATTCTTCGTGAGCTATTTCTTCTTCTTTTCTGGTTACGGAAAGTATAATTCCTAAAGCGATACACGTCATCCAAATAGAACTTCCACCAGAACTTATCAATGGTAATGTTTGTCCAGTTACCGGAAATAGTTCCACAGCAACTGCCATATTGGTCATTGCTTGGAAAATTATAGGAAATCCTAATCCAACAACGACGAGTTTAGCAAAAAGTGTTGGCGATTTATGAGCTGCAATTACAAATCGGAATAGTAATAAAAGATACATTGCTAGTACCGCAAATGCGCCAATCAACCCGTATTCTTCAACAATAATTGCATAAATAAAATCGGAAGACGATTGAGGTAAAAAGTTCTTTTGAACACTTTTTCCTGGTCCAAGTCCGTAAATTCCACCAGAAGCTATGGCTATTTTTGCTTTTTCGATTTGATATACATCTTCATCGGGTTTATCGGAAGCGAAGTTATCGATACGTTTCATCCATGTATCAACACGGTTTGGAAATGCATCGGGAAAAGCTTTGGCAACCAAAATGAAAAAGGTCAAACCTGCAATTCCTGCTGCAAGAATAACTCCAATGTATTTTAGCGGATATTTTCCAATGAATGTTATCATGATTACCATTGAAAAAATCAACGCTGCTGTTGAGAAATTGGCTGGTAAAATTAGTATTAGCGTAATGAAAACTGGCAACCAAAGCTCGATAAGCGATGACTGAAAAGTGACTGGTGTTTCGCGTTTTTTGGATAAATATCTTGCTACGTAAACGTACAATACAATTGATGCTAATGTTGATGTTTGAAACGTAATACCAACGAACGGAATTTGTATCCATCGGCTGGCGTTTGCTCCATCGATTACTGTTCCTTTCATTAACGTATAAGCCAAAAGTATCCAAACCACTGGAAGCATTATCCATGAAATGGTTTTGAAATAATGATACGGAATTTTATGGATTTTGTATATGATGAAAAACCCAACGAAAATTTGTATTCCGTGTTTTAACAAATAGGTAAATGCGTTTCCAGAACCGTGACGCATATAAGCCAAATTACTACTCGCGCTAAAAACAGGCATAAACGAAAACAACGCCAACAAGGCAACGAATGCCCAAATGACTTTATCTCCTTTTAAATTTGTAATTAGTTCTTTCATTTTAATATTACTTTTATGTAATTCGTTTTCTTTTTAGCCCTGATTGAAGTGGAAATCCTGTCATTGCGACTTCAAAAAATTGGCTATGTGATTAGCTTACGCTCAGTTCGCTTCGCTCGTGTGTCTTCGTTTCCTCGCAATGACAGATTGAAACGAAAAGCAGGAAAATGGTTTAGCAATTGCCTGAACGTTTCGCTCC
>DAOLYL010000186.1:2130-3973 GCA_035425765.1 Flavobacterium sp.
GCTGCCATTGCGTTTTTCATGTTGTGTTTTCCTTCCAATGAAATGTCGGTTGTTTTCATTGCAAATTCTTCGTTGTTGATAGAAAATTCCATAGTGTCGTTATTTATAAATGCTCCATTTTTCATTTTTTCAAGCAATGAAAAAGGAATTAATTGTGCTTTTGTTTTATTGTTTTGTAACCAGTTTGAAATGGCTTCGTCATCATTATCATAAATCAGATAGTCGTTTTCATCTTGGTTCATTGTTATTCTAAATTTTGATGCGATATAATTTTCATATTTATATTCATATCGGTCTAAATGGTCTGGACTTATGTTGGTTATTACCGCAATATTTGGCTTATAATTTATGCATCCATCGAGCTGAAAACTACTTAGTTCTAAAACGTAAACATCAAAATTTTCTTCGGCTACTTGCCATGCAAAACTTTTTCCGATGTTACCTGCTAAACCGACATTTAATCCTGCTTGTTTAAGCAAATGATAGGTTAACATTGTCGTGGTTGTCTTTCCGTTGCTTCCTGTTATTCCAATGGTTTTGGCATTAGTAAACTGAGCTGTAAACTCAATTTCGGAAATGACTGGAATTCCTTTTTCCAACAGTTTTTTCACTATTGGTGCTTTTTCGGGAATTCCTGGACTTTTCATCACGACATCAGCATTTAGGATTTTGTCTTCTGTATGCTGTTCGTCTTCCCATTTTATTTCATTAATTTTAAGAACTTCTCTGTAATTGTCTTTTATTCTTCCGAAATCGGAAACAAAAACTTCGTATCCTTCTTTTTTTCCTAGAATTGCTGTTCCAACTCCACTTTCGCCACCGCCTAAAACCACTAATCTTTTCATCTTTCTTTTTTAAAACATTAAGAAATTAAGTTCATTAAGATTTCTTATCGTAATTTTAAGGTTACTATTGAAACGATTGCTAATAATATTGTGACAATCCAAAAACGGGTAACGATTTTACTTTCGTGATAACCTTTCTTTTGATAATGATGATGCAATGGCGACATGAGGAAAACTCTTCGACCTTCGCCGAAACGTTTTTTAGTGTATTTGAAATAAGTAACTTGAATAATTACGGAAGCACTTTCGGCAAAGAAAATAGCACATAAAACTGGTAGCAACATTTCTTTTCTAACCGAAATTGCCAAAACCGCTATAATTCCACCGATGGTTAAACTTCCTGTATCGCCCATAAATACTGATGCTGGATAAGAATTGTACCAAAGAAATCCGATTAATGCTCCAACAAATGCGGCAATGAAAACCGTCATTTCTCCCGAATTGGGTATGTACATCACATTGAGATAACTCGACAAAATGATATTACCCGAAATGAAGGTGAAAATTCCAAGCGCGAGAACCGATATTGCGGATGTTCCAGCGGCTAAACCATCAATTCCATCAGTAAGATTTGCTCCATTTGAAACTGCTGTGATGATAAAAATCACAATTGGAATGAATACTAACCAAGCCCAATTTTGATAATCATCTGTAAAAGGTTTTAAAATTTGAGCATAATCTAATTCGTTGTTTTTTGTAAACGGAATTGTGGTTGTGGTTGATTTATGTTCCACTGGAATTTGAGAAATCACGTTTTCTGTTTGGTTGAATGTAATTGGCGTAGATGACTTTTCTCTAACGGTTACGCCAGGATGAAAATACAAAACCGAACCTACGATTAATCCCAAACCAACTTGACCAATCACTTTAAAAATTCCTTTTAAACCTTGTTTGTCTTTTTTGAATATTTTGATGTAATCGTCAATAAATCCAATTGTTCCCATCCAAAGCGTGGTTACAATCAACAATAAAATATAAATATTGTTTAGTTTCGTTAA
>DAOLYL010000187.1:0-3941 GCA_035425765.1 Flavobacterium sp.
CAGCCATTGATAGAATAGATTTTTTCATTGAAGTTTGTTTATTTGAATTAGCTAATTTAGTTCAAAATTATTTGTCTTCAATACTAAAATTATGTTACAGTTATCGTTAAAGTGTATAATTCAAATTAACACTCCAGCGATAATTGGCTCTTACTCTATCGTCATTTAGATTTTGATTGATTGGCAACATCGTATTGGCGCCAAATGACCATCTGTTTTTGCCGATTTCAAAACCAATTTTACTTAGAAGAATATCGCCTCCTGTTCCTCTCACTTTTTGATTGTATTGATAATTATTGTCATATATTTCACCTGCAATTCCGAGTTGCGGCACAAAAGTAAATTTGGAAGTTTCTACCAAATAGAACAAAGTTCCAGCATAATTGGTTTGATTTCCAAAGCGATAGTTTTTATCATTTTCAGTTTTGATGACATAATTCAGCATGGCGTTCAACCCGAATTGTTTTCTTTTAATTACATATTCCGTTGCTAGAATATAATCCCAACTTCCGGTTCCAACTTGGTAACTCGGATTTATGCTTCCGTTATTGGCTTCGTCAAATTTTCCGAACGGAATTTTTAAACCACCACCAAAATGTAAAGTATGACTAAAAGTTGCTGAGTCATTTTTGGTTCTAAAAACTTCATACATTCCGAGTAAAGTTGCATCGCCAATTCCACTGATGTTTTGCTTTCCATTAGCTGATTCTCGATTGTGGAAATGATATGGAAGCAAAGCCGAAATCTGTATTTTTTTAGTAATTGGAATTCTTCCCCAAACTTGAATGGTATTGAAATTTTCCTCATACCAAGGTGAATTACTGTATAAGCCATCGGTGCTTTTATACGATTGATTAAAATAGCGAACGCCTATAAAATTTGGATTTAAAATAGAAGCAAAACCCATACTTCCGCCACTAGCCGAACATCCACAAGCATCGCAAAGGATTTCTTTTAAATCTAATATATGATTGTGAGAAGAAAACTTTGGTGGATTGGTTGCATTTCCATTTCCAGAAGCGGTTGCTAATTGGAATGCAATTAGAAAAAGGAAACTATATTTTTTCATTATATTTAAAATTCAGAAAATCGTTTATCGGTTAGATATTGATTATCGGTTAAGGTTTTTAAGAAAGCAATAATTTTTGTTTTCTCGTTATTTGTTAGTGGAATTCCTAAAGTTGAATTGCTGTTTAAAGTTGAATCAAGTGTCTCAGAATTCACAACACCATTATTATAATGTTCAAGAACAGCATCTAAAGTGTAAAATCGTCCATCGTGCATGTAAGGCGCAGTTTTTTCAATATTACGCAAACTTGGCACTTTAAACTTATATAAATCTTCTGATAATTCAGTTACTCTATATCGACCAACATCATTGAGTGCGGGATTTACAGGTAAACCATTATTTCTAAATGAATTATCCGTAAAAATATCTGTAGCGTGACACGAAGCACATTTTTGGTTAAAAATAGCATAACCTTCCAATTCATTTGTTGATAATGTTCCGCCGTTTTCGTTTCGACGGTATTTATCAAATCGGGAATTACTTGATGTTGCCATAACCATAAATTGTCCTAAAGCTTTAAGCATGTTTTCGGCATTAATTTCACCATTTGAAAAAGCTTGTTTGAACAATTTCTTATAGGAAGAATCGTTTTTCATCATACTGATGATGTTTTCAAAATTGCCATCCATTTCAATTGGACTTGTAAGCGGAATTATCGGCTGAAGATCCAAATGATTGGTTGCGCCATCCCACATAAATGTAGTTTGGAATGCTAAATTTTGAATTGATGGTGTGTTTCGTGTGCCAATTGATTCGCCAACGCCATGACTAAAAGTATGTCCATGATGAGTAAAAGCATCTTCTTGAATGTGACAAAAACCACAAGAAACTACTCCATCAGAAGCTAATCTTCCGTCATAGAAAAGTTTTTTGCCCAATTCAAATCCTTTTTCGGTCAACGGATTGGTTTCAAAATTATATGCCAATGCGGGAAAATTACTCGGCACATTAAATTCAATAGGAATGTTTTGGTATTCATCAGAATCGTCATCGGAACAACTAAAAAACATAGCGAAAATCAGTAACAATATATGTTTTATTTTCATTTTTTTAAAGTTTAAAAAAGCGATTAACCCTTTGGCTAACCGCTTTTTGAATTTAGTCGTTGTGAACGTGATGAACTTCAAACATGTTTGAAATATTGGCAGTAATTTGAGCCAATTTATTTCCGCCCATTACCATTGCACCATCATTGAAACTGATTTTATTTGTTCCATCAATTAGTTGAGATACATCTGCCATGATGTGAATTTGTGGTGTAATTGTTGTTCTAACCAAAGCATTATCTGGTAAATCAACAGTTACTTCGGTATAGTTATAATCGGTTCCGGTCTTTCCAGTATGAACCATAAACATAGAATCGGTTGCTGAACTAGAAGTAAACGTTCCTTCTAAAGCAACAAATTTATATCCTGCGCTCCAAGACCACATCATTCCAGCCGTTTGCGCCAATGTAAAAAAGTTTCCTTGACCATCAGCACCTAAATTAAATTGCGCTTGATCAACTCCAATTCCAAATTTTACTTTAGTGTAATTTCCAGCTGGAATATTAGGTAAATTTATCAAAGTTGACGATGTAACTTCTTCATCAACAATAAAATAACTTTCACTTTTTGGAACAGAATAAGTCGAGCCATCTGCTTTTGTCAATACAATGTTGCTAACTATATATTTTGCTTTGTTGATTTTAACAACTTCGCCGTTACTATTAGTATAAGCGGTATTGAAAGCCAAATCTGCCGTTTTATAAATATTGTCAAATTCTAATTTTAGGTTTCCTTCGCCAGTTGTTGTTGTGTCATCATCGCTTGAACAAGAAACAAAAGCTAAAGCCATAGCGATTACAGCTACATATTTTTTTAATTGTAATTTCATTTTTTAAATTATTTATAAGAGATATTATGCTTGAAAAATAAATTTCAAACAGTCGTTTTGGAATATAATAATTCCTTTCAATTCATTAAAAATAAACTGATTATAAGAATTTATGAAATTACAGCTGGCGGATGAAAAATAGAAAAACCAGCATTATAGCTATAAAGATTAGAATATAATTTTGAAATTTTAGAGTTGGTTTGAGAGGTCAATTGGTTTGCAACCAAAGGTTTTATTTCCTCAAAAAATAAAATTTCGATAGTAGTTTGTGTTGTCTTTTTATCGGAAGAATTTGATTTGTCGTTTGCTGATTCTTCTTCGGCGGCTTTTGCCATTTCTTTCATCAACTGACATTTACCATTACACTGAAGTTCTGGTTTTTCTTTGTTTTCACAAAGTTCTTTAACGATATAATCATAATTAATAACATAATCAATAACCGGAATGATAGGTTTTGAAATGAATAATAAAGCAATTATGACTACCAATTTTTTCACGATGCAAAGATAAAACGGTTTGTTTGATTTATTTATGGTTTTTCGGCATATTTTATTTTTTTAACAGAAACAGTATCTTTACAACTTCAATGCTTTTCTATGAAACCATCAACGATCAAAATTTTACACATCGATTCTAATCATCCATTGCTTTGGGAACAATTAGAACAAACCGGATTTCAGAATGAAGCCGATTTTACTTCTTCAAAATCTGAAATTGAAGCAAAAATTCAGGATTATCACGGAATTGTAATTCGCAGTCGTTTTAAAATTGACAAAACATTTATTGACAAAGCGACTAATTTAAAATTTATTGCTCGTGTTGGCGCAGGTTTAGAAAGTATTGATTGTGACTATGCCGAAGCTAAAAACATCCATTTAATTGCTGCGCCAGAAGGCAATCGAAATGCCGTTGGCGAACATGCTTTGGGAATGTTATTGTCGTTGATGAATAAACTCAATCGTGCTGATAGATTAGTTCGAGATGGCAAATGGATTCG
>DAOLYL010000188.1:0-3930 GCA_035425765.1 Flavobacterium sp.
TATGAAACTCAAATTCTTGCCGCTTCAGTTCGTCACACTATGCACGTTGTAAATTGTGCTAAAATTGGTGCTGACGTTATGACTGGACCATTATCTTCAATTCTTGGATTGTTAAAACATCCTTTAACTGACATTGGTTTAGCTCAGTTTTTAGCTGATTATGCTAAAGGAAATCAATAATCTAATACGCAGATTTTAATAAAAAATGGCTTTCAATTGAAAGCCATTTTTCGGTTTTATAAGTAAGTAATTTTATTTTAAGCTTTCTTCAAATTGAGAGTCAAATATGTTAGCAAAAGCATTTTTTATTTTTCCGTTTTCATCAAGAATGATAGTTCTATAAATTTTATTAATTGCCCATTTTCCTTTTAAATCTTCAAAATCATTACAATGAAGTTCTCTAATTCCATTGAATTTATAAGTAGCTAATGTTTTTTGCCATTTTTCTTCACTATCATTAATATTAATAGCTACGAAATTATAGTTTGGAAATTTATTTTTAAATGCAATTATTTTTTTGTGCGCAGCTTCAAAATGTGATTTAGCGGATGAAGTCCAAAAGAAAATTATAGTATTGTTGTTGTCAAAACTTTCAGAAGAAATCGTTTTCCCTGTGTTATCTGTAAAATTTATTGAAGGAAGAGAATTCCCTACTTTTAGTGATTGTATAGCGTTTCCAATTTTTGTAATTTCATTTTTCTGGCTTTTATCCGTCGAAAACTTATGATAATTAACCAAAAATTCTTGGTTGTATGCTACATTTTGGTCTTCTAATAAATAACTAAAAGCAATCGTATTTAGTATAGTGTTTTTTACTTTTTCATTTTTAATCAGTGTATCAGCAATGCTCATTTTGTTGATATTGGTTTTCAATGCCAAATCAGCTTCCGTAAAATGATTATGATAATTTATAGTTCCCATATTGTTGAGCATATGACCAATATACATCATATATGGAGCAAAACTCGATAGTTCTGAATTGCTGAAATCAATAGTTTTTCGATAGTCATAAAAATCTTTTGGTATGGTTTCTATAACATCATTTCCTGTTCTAATTTTATGAACAATTGGATATAATTCTTTTTTGGTAAATTGATGCATATTAAGTGATGCTTTGGCATAAACATCAAATTCATCGCTCCATTTTATAAGTTCTTTATTTTTTTGATAGAAACTTTCTGCAACTAAATAGGTTGAATCAATATTCTTAGTAAATTTTTCTAAATTATAGTCAAAAAGATCAAACATATTGTTTTTATCCTTTTCGTTTTTCAGGTACAATTCCATCAAAAAATTGTTTTTTTCATCACCACGACCACAAAAAACAACTGATTCATCAAAATCTCTCGAGTTAACTCGAACCATTAAACTATCATTTTTATCAAAATATACATATTGATATTCAGGTTCATGTCTAAATGAGTACATGCCTGGAGCAAGAGAATCAAACTTGATGAAAAAGCGATTTTTTTTGTCTAATTTTAAAGTATCAATAACCTCATTGTCTTTACAGAATAAGACATACGGATTGTTTGGATTGACAATCTCGCCACCAAAATAGGCAACATATTCACCATCACCAGATTTCTTTTTACAAGATGTAATCACTAGTGTAATGCAGAATGTGTAGAATAAAAATTTTATAGAATTGGGCGTACTCATTTTTTCGAATCCTTGTAAACAAAAGTATTTACTCCAAATGGATTTTTCTGTTAAGCATTAGTTAAAGTTGTATAATGGAAAGCTATTTGTCCTGCTTAAAAAAACTAATCATTAATCATTAATAACTAATGACTAATGTTTACTTTTGCACCAAATTTAATAAAATATATTTCATGCTTACAGTTTCTAATTTATCAGTTCAATTTGGTAAAAGAATTTTATTCGACGAAGTAAACACAACCTTCACGCAAGGCAATTGTTATGGAGTTATCGGTGCTAATGGTGCTGGAAAATCTACGTTTCTAAAAATTCTTGCTGGTGATATTGACCCAACTTCAGGACGAGTAATTCTTGAACCAGGAAAACGTATGTCGGTTTTAAACCAAAATCACAACATGTTTGACGAACATACTGTTTTAGAAACAGTTATGATGGGTAACAAAGTTTTGTTTGCCGTTAAGTCTGAAATGGATGCGCTATATGCTGATTATGATGATAAAAATGCTGATAGAATAGGTGAGTTGCAAGTCCAATTTGAAGAAATGAATGGTTGGAATGCAGAATCAGATGCTGGTGCTATGCTATCAAATCTAGGTATTTCTGCTGATATGCATTACACTTTGATGGGTGAAATGGAAGGAAAAATGAAAGTTCGTGTCCTTTTGGCACAAGCTCTTTTCGGAAATCCAGATGTATTGGTAATGGATGAGCCAACGAATGATTTGGATTTTGAAACCATCACTTGGTTGGAAAACTTCTTGGCTAATTATGAAAACACTGTAATTGTAGTTTCTCACGATAGACACTTTTTAGATTCGGTTTGTACACATATTTCAGATATTGATTTCTCAAAAATTAATCATTATTCAGGTAATTATACTTTTTGGTATGAATCTAGTCAATTAGCTGCACGTCAAAAAGCACAACAAAACAAAAAAGCTGAAGAAAAGAAAGCAGAGCTTGAAGAATTTATTCGCCGTTTTAGTGCGAACGTAGCAAAATCAAAACAAGCTACTTCTCGTAAAAAAATGATTGAAAAATTAAATCTTGACGAAATTAAACCATCAAGTAGAAGATATCCAGCCATTATTTTTGATGTAGAAAGAGAAGCTGGTGATCAAATTCTTCATGTTCAAAACCTTTCCGCCTCAGTAGATGGTGAAGTATTGTTTAAAAATGTAGATTTGAACATGGCAAAAGGCGATAAAGTTGTCGTTTTTTCTAAAGACTCTCGTGCAACGACTGCTTTCTATGAAATCCTTAACGGAAATCAAACCGCGGATTCGGGCGAATATAGTTGGGGAATTACAACTAATCAATCGTATTTGCCAAACGATAATAGTCAATTTTTTACTGACGGAAGTTTGAATTTAGTAGATTGGCTTCGTCAATTTGTAAAGACAGAAGAAGAGCGCGATGAAGTTTATGTTCGTGGTTTCCTTGGAAAAATGATTTTCTCTGGTGAAGAAGCTTTAAAAAAATGTACTGTACTTTCAGGAGGCGAAAAAGTGCGTTGCATGTTATCTCGAATGATGATGATTCGTGCTAACGTTCTTATGCTAGACGAACCAACCAATCACTTAGATTTGGAATCGATTACAGCATTCAATAATTCATTAAAAAACTTCAAAGGTTCCGTTTTGTTTACAACTCATGACCACGAGTTTGCTCAAACCGTTGCTAATAGAGTTCTAGAAATCACTCCAAACGGAGTTATTGACCGATATATGACATTTGATGAATATCTTGAAGACGACAAAATTCAGGAAATGAGAAAGAAAATGTATAGTTAAATATACTTTATATAAGTTTTAAAATATTTAAAATTATAGGCATCATTATAAAATATAACGATATTTGTAGTTATAAATTTAAAATAAGTACACTATGGCAATGAATAAAAACACCGTATTAGGTTGGGCTACTTTTATAATGCTTGTAATGGGATTTATACTAATTGGTTTAGGGATTTATCGCTATGCAGATACTGCTGGTTGGGGTTTTGGAACTGTAGGTGTTGGTTTTCTAGCCAATGCATGGGTTTTTAGTTCACTAAAAGGACGAGTATAATTCATATAAAATAAAAAATCACGAATTAAAAATTAATATTTAAAATGTCAGACGATAAGAAAGTAATTTTCTCAATGCAAAAATTGAGTAAGTCGTATCAAGGAAGTGATAAACAAGTTTTAAAAAACATTTATTTAAGTTTTTTTTACGGAGCAAAAATTGGTATTCTTGGACTTAATGGTTCTGGAAAATCATCTT
>DAOLYL010000189.1:0-3912 GCA_035425765.1 Flavobacterium sp.
TTCTTAACGGATTTGACCTTAACGGAAGAAGAATCAACGTTGAAATTTCTAAAAATGACGGTGGAAGTTCTTCAAGACGTGACCACAACGGAAGAAGTTCTGGTGGTTTTGGTGGCGGAAGAAGTTCTAGCGGATTTAGAGGCGATAGAAATTCAGGAGGAGAAAGAAAATCTTCTGGTGGTTTTGGTCCAAGAAAAGAAGGGAATGATAGAAGTTCTGCTCCAAGAGAAGGCGGATTTAGAAGTGAAAGAAGTTCAACTCCAAGACGTGAACCAGGTTCATCTCAAAGAGAAAGTGCTCCAAGACGTTCTGAAGGAAGTTCTGATAGACCTGCAAGTCGTTCATTTGACGCTGCAAAAAGTAGAAGACCAAGAAGAAGCTAGCCCCGAAGCTTCGGGATTAAATTACGAATTGTAAATTACGAAGTTTATAATTATAATACAACTCCATTTTTACTGAGGTATTAATGGAGTTTTTTTTTAACCAAATGCTTCATTCGTAATTCGTAATTTCAAATTCGTAATTCTTAATTTGAGCTTTTGTTAATTTTATTCTAAATCTAAATGCAAATTTCTAAATATCTTAAAAGAGTTTCATACTTTTAAACCATCAAAAACCATTATGAGATATTTTCTATTTTTCTTTTTATTTACTTATACATTTAGTGTTTCTGCACAAGAGGAAATTGCTGTACAAAAAGTTACAGGAACCATTATCAATGATAATACATTATTTCCAATTCCAAATGCTAACGTAATAAATATCAATAAAGTAAAAGGAGCAGTTACTAATGCGCGCGGTTATTTTGAAATTGAAGCAGCGGTTAACGATACCATTCATATTACACTTTTAGGATATCAATCGCTGAGAGTTCGTGTAACAAACGATTGGATAAAAAACGGAAATGCTAAAATTCAACTAACCGAAAAAGCAATTGCTCTAGAAGAAGTTATTGTGAAAAAATATGATTTAACTGGTTATCTCGAAATAGATTCTAAGCTAATTCCTGAGAAAGAAAATTTCCGCTATAGTATTTCTGGTTTGCCAACAGCTTATGAAGCAGGCGAACGTTCTCCAAATGCTTTCACGAGAGTTTTAGGTTCTATTTTCAATCCAGCTGACATGTTGTATAACTTTTTTGGAAATAAGCCCAAAGAACTCAAGAAGTTGAAGTCCATGAAAAAGGACGATACAGTTAGAAATCTATTAGAATCTAAATTCGATAGAGAAACAATTGCAGTTCTTCTCGGTGTTGATAAAAAAGAAATTGCCGAAATATTGCAACGATGTAATTATTCTGAATCCTTTATTCAAACGGCAAACGATTTGCAAATTATGGATGCGATTAGCGAATGTTACGAGCAATATAAGGTTTTAAAGAAGAATTAATCAATTACTTTATTTCAGAATAATATCTTTCTTCAATTCTCTTAATATCTTTTATTGAGTTTTTTGCCCAAGCCAAACGTTTTTCTAATAATTCATTTTCAGTTAGTTGCCAGTCAATATTTGATAAACGTAGGCGAGAAGTAATATCTTGAATTATGATAGCTGCAGATACTGATATGTTCAAACTTTCAGTAAAACCAACCATAGGGATTTTTAAAAAACCATCAGCTTGTTTCATAACTTCTTCTGAAAGTCCTTCTTTTTCGGTGCCAAAAAACAAAGCACTTTTTTTAGAAATGTCAAATTCATGAAGCAAACACGAATCATCATGTGGTGTTGTTGCAATAATTTGATATCCTTTTGTTTTTAGATTTTGAATACAATTATTAATATTTTCAAACCTATTAATGTCAACCCATTTTTGCGCACCCATTGCAATTTCTTTGTCAATATCTTTGCCAAAACGTTGCTCTACAATATTAATTTCTTGAATGCCAAAAACCTCACAACTGCGCATCACAGCACTAGTATTATGAAACTGAAACACATCTTCAACAGCAATAGTGAAATGATTAGTACGATTTTCTAATACTTTTTGAAAACGCTCTTTACGATTCTCTGTTAAAAATCCTTCAAGATAGGCGAGATATTCTAAGTCAATCATAGAGATGAAATTTTTTGTAAATGTAATAAAACACTATATATTTTTAAATTGATTACTCATATCTTTGATGTATTAGCAAATAACAAATGAAAAAAAAACTAGTTGTGTTAACTGGCGCTGGAATTTCTGCCGAAAGCGGAATTAAAACCTTTCGCGATGCGGATGGACTTTGGGAAGGTCACGATGTTATGGAAGTTGCTTCGCCCGAAGGTTGGCATAAAAACAAAGAATTAGTACTCGATTTTTACAATCAACGCAGAAGACAATTGCATCAAGTAAAACCCAATCGAGGTCATTTCACTTTAGCTGAATTAGAAGCAGATTTTGACGTTCATATCATTACTCAAAACGTAGATAATCTTCACGAACAAGCTGGAAGTTCTAATGTTTTGCATCTTCACGGCGAATTGTTTAAAGTTAGAAGCGTAAAGAATGAGAATTACATTTTAGATTGGAAAACCGATTTGAATTTAGACGATGTTGATACAAATGGAAATCAATTGCGACCACATATTGTTTGGTTTGGCGAAGCTGTTCCAGCATTAGACGAAGCCATCGAAATTACCCAAACCGCCGATTTTCTCGCAGTCATTGGTACATCTTTACAAGTGTATCCAGCTGCAGGTTTATTGCATTATGCCAAACCAAATATTCCAGTTTTTTACATCGATCCAAATCCTGCAACAATTTATGATTTACAAAATCCGTTAGAAATTATTCCAATGAATGCAACCGATGGTGTTCCGTTTTTGAGACAGAAATTGCAAAATTTACAGTTTTAGAGTATTTGTCATTTCGACGAAGGAGAAATCTCATCAAGTGATTTAAAGTTATGTGATTTCTCCTTCGTCGAAATGACAAAAAAATGGAAATTCACAACTCACAACTCACAACTTATCACTATTTTTGCACCTTTAAACAACAACACAACAACATGTCACTAACTACGTTAAATGCCATTTCACCAATTGATGGTCGTTATAGAAAAGCAACCAAACCTTTAGCCGAATTTTTCTCAGAAGAAGCTTTAATTAAATATAGAGTTTTAGTTGAGGTAGAATATTTTATTTCTCTTTGTGAGAATGATTTACCTCAGTTAAAAGATGTAAATTCTACTACTTTTGACGCTTTGAGAAATATCTACAAAAATTTCTCAACCGAAGATGCACTTTGGATTAAAGAAACCGAAAAAACGACTAATCACGACGTAAAAGCGGTTGAATATTTCATCAAAGAAAAATTTGAAACACTTGGACTTTCTCAGTTTAAAGAGTTTATTCATTTTGGATTAACGTCTCAAGATATCAACAATACCGCAATTCCGCTTTCGACTAAAGAAGCTTTTGAAAAAGTATATTTACCAAGTTTAATTAGTGTAATCGCCAAATTAAAAGAATTAGCAATAGAGTGGAAGGACATTCCAATGTTGGCGCGAACGCATGGTCAACCAGCTTCGCCAACGCGTTTGGGTAAAGAAATTTTGGTTTTTGTAGAACGTTTAGAAGAACAAATGCGTTTGTTGTTTAATATTCCTTTTGCGGCAAAATTTGGTGGTGCAACTGGAAATTTCAACGCACATCACGTCGCATATCCAAATGTAGATTGGAAAAAATTTGGAACCGATTTTGTGGAAGGAATTTTAGGATTACAACATTCGTTTCCAACGACACAAATAGAACATTACGACCATTTTGCTGCATTTTTTGATGCGTTAAAAAGAATAAACACCATCATAATTGATTTAGATAGAGATATTTGGACGTATGTTTCGATGGATTATTTCAAGCAAAAAATTAAAGCAGGAGAAATTGGTTCATCGGCAATGCCACACAAAGTAAACCCAATTGATTTTGAAAATT
>DAOLYL010000190.1:0-3899 GCA_035425765.1 Flavobacterium sp.
TATGCAGGTTATATGGCAAAACAAATGCTAAAAGATGAAGGAATTCATATTCCAATGGTGACAACGCTTCACGGAACTGACATTACTCTTGTTGGAAATCATCCTTTTTATAAACCTGCAGTAAGTTTTAGTATCAACAAATCGGATGTAGTTACTTCAGTTTCAAAAAGTTTAAAAGACGATACGTATAATCTTTTTAATATTAAAAAAGAGATTCACGTCATTCCAAATTTTATTGAGTTAGACAAAAACAGAAATGAAAATTTAATTTCTTGTCAACGTTCGGTAATGGCAAAAAAAGAGGAGAGAATTGTAACCCACATTAGTAATTTTAGAAAAGTAAAACGAATTCCTGATGTTATAAAGTTATTTTATAAAATTCAGGAAAAAATTCCAGCTAAATTGATGATGGTTGGCGATGGACCAGAAAAAGCAAAAGCAGAACAATTAGTAAATCAACTCGGCATTCAGGACAAAGTTATTTTCTTTGGAAACAGTAATGAGATTGATCAAATTTTATCCTACTCCGATTTATTTTTACTTCCTTCAGAAACAGAAAGTTTTGGTTTAGCAGCATTAGAAGCTATGGCTTGGAGTGTTCCAGTTATTTCTAGTAATTCTGGTGGTTTGCCAGAGGTTAATTTTGATGGAATTTCAGGTTATATGAGCAATGTTGGCGATGTAGATGATATGGCAATAAAAGCGCTGAAAATATTAGAGGATGATGAAATTTTAAATCAATTTAAAGAAAATGCTTTGACCGTTGCAAAGCAATTTGATATCAAAAACATTTTACCACTATACGAAGATTTATACCTTCAAGCGATTACTAATTCTAAAGAAATGGCAAAATTATGAGTAAGAAAATAATTTTACTACTACTGACGATTTCGTTTTTTTATTCGTGTTCCTCGAGTAAAACATCAAAAGTTGATAATCCTCTTTATGAAGTTCTTGTTGTCAATAATGATGGTGGTGCCAATATTAAATTTTTCGAAATTTTAACGGAACCAAAAGAAATTGTGATGTTGCAAAGCGATGAAACTTTGAAGAAAAAAATTAAAGCAAAAGATGTAGCTGAAAGCAATTTTGTAATTATTAATTCTGGACCAACCAAAGAAAGTTACAACAGAGTTAGCATCCAAAAAGTGATTGAAAAACCAACAGAAATTGAAGTTTATATAAAAGATACTCAAAAAAATATTGATATTAATTTGACGGATGAAAACACTAAATATCCTTATGCGATAGTGAAAATTAATTCGAAGAAACCAATTGTTTTTAAGTAATAAGTAAACTCAAAATCCCCAAAATTGCGGGAACACTTTGAACATAAAAAATTCTTTTAGAAGCAGTTAAAGAGCCATAAATTCCAGCAACAAGAATACAAATCAGGAAAAATAAAGCTACGTTTTTACTCCAAGAAATATCACAAATTAGTAACGACCAAATCAATCCTGCGGCAAGAAAGCCATTATACAACCCTTGATTGGCTGCCATAACTTTTGTTTTTTCAAATTGATCTTCGGGTATAGTTTTGAAAACCTTTTTAGCACGAGTTGTCCAAGCGAACATTTCAAGCCAAAGAATATAAATATGCAATACTGCAATAAATCCGATGATAATTTGAGAAAGTAAGTTCATGGTTTTTATGTTTTTGGTTTATTTTTCTTCTTCTAAAATATGTTCAATTCTTTTATCAGGTACAAGCCACATTAATGCAACAAAAATATAAATACAACCTGATGCTATTGGATAATATTTGGTTAAAAATACCGCAATCAAATATAAAACTACAGAAGCTTTTCCTTTATAATCTTTGCCAACAGCTTTTGAAAGCAAAGAGTCTTTTCCGTGATGTTGAATAATTGTTCGTTGTAAAATATTAAAAGCAATTCCGTTCATCATTAGAATTATTCCATAAAGCATCATTGGAAATGGTGCAAAATGATGTTCACCAATCCAAGCAGTTGCAAATGGAATTAATGACAACCAAAATAATAAATGCAAGTTTGCCCAAAGAATATTTCCGTTAACACGTCTTACTGTATGCATCAAATGATGGTGATTATTCCAGTAAATCCCAACGTAGATAAAACTTAAAATGTAACTTAAAAATTTGTGAAACAATGGAATAACTGCTTCGAAGGTAGTTTGTGTTGGTACTTTAAATTCCAAAACCATTATCGTAATAATAATGGCTAAAACTCCGTCACTAAAAGCTTCAAGACGATTTTTATTCATCGTGTTTCAATTTAAAATTTTTCTCAATTGCTTTAATCATTTCTCCTGCAATATCCTTGTTGGTTGCGCCTTCAATTCCTTCTAATCCTGGCGAAGAGTTTACTTCTAATAAAAGTGGACCTTTTGAAGAACGGATAATGTCAACTCCAGCAACTTTCAAATCCATTGCTTTTGCAGCTTTGATTGCTATTCTTTTTTCATCAGCCGTTGGTTTTATAATAGAAGCTGTTCCACCCATATGAATGTTAGCTCTAAATTCACCTGGCGCAGCTTCACGTTGAATAGCCGCAACTACTTTACCATCAACAACAAAAAGGCGTAAATCTTTTCCATCTGCTTCTTTAATAAATTCTTGAACTAAAATATTAGCATTCAAGCTTTTGAAAGCGTTAATAACCGATTCGGCTGCTTTTTTAGTTTCGGCTAAAACTACTCCTTTTCCTTGAGTTCCTTCTAAAAGTTTGACAATCAAAGGTGAACCACCAACCATTTTTATCAAATCATCCGTGTCTAAAGGTGAATTAGCAAAACCAGTTGTTGGTATATCAACACCATTTCGCAGAAGTAATTGTAATGAAAATAATTTATCTCTAGACTGTGTAATTGCCGCAGCGGAATTCAAACAATAGACTTTCATTGCTTCAAATTGTCTTGTTAATGCACAGCCATAAAAAGTTATACTTGGACGAATTCTTGGAATAATTGCATCAAAATTGTCTAATATTTTTCCTCCTCGATAATGAATTTCAGGTTTGTCAGCATCGAGTTTCATATAACATTCTTTGATGTTCAAAAAATGCATTTCGTGACCACGCATTTCTCCAGCTTCCATAATTCGCTTGTTGCTATACAATTCTGGATTACTGGCTAATAAACCGATTCGTAAACCTGATTTATTTATGATAGCGTTGACATATAAATCTTTAAGATTTTCCGTAGTTGTTTGTCCTAACAAATATTTTTGTTCTGGATCAACCAAAATTCTACCGCTCATAGCTTCTCTACCTAAAAGCATTCTGAAACCCATTGAATCTCGGTTGGTCAATGTCATTTCTATTTCCCAAATGTCATTACCAATGGCCAAATTGGTTTGAATAACATAACGTTGTTCTCTAAAACCACTTGAGCTTTTAACGACACGTTTGTCAATTAATTTTGCCTCACAATGAATAACCGTTTTTAGATTATTTTGAATTGGATTAATGTCAAATTTCACCCAATTTTCACTGTCTTTAATGAACGGCGCAATATTTATTGCATGAAGCGCAGAAGTTTTAGCACCTGAATCTACTCTAGCTTTTATTGCTGGAATTCCAAGTTCAGGAAATGAACACCATTCTTCGGAACCTAATATGATTTTGTTTTGTGGCATTTTTTAAAAAATTAAACCATTAAAAAATTAAGTTTTATTAAGTACTCTAAACTTAATTGTCTTAATTTTTTAATGGTTTTAAATTAAATTATTTAATTTTAACTTGTTGGGTTTTCCGCCTTTTGAATAGTAACGGTCAACTCTTGTGAAGTTTCGTCTAAATCCATAAAGATTTCATCACCAGATGCTATTTTAGAAGTGATAATTTCTTCGGCTAAAGCATCTTCTACATATTTTTGAATAGCTCTTTTTAAAGGTCGAGCACCAAATTGTTTGTCAAAAC
>DAOLYL010000191.1:0-3809 GCA_035425765.1 Flavobacterium sp.
GGGTTATGACTTTCAGGTTGCTTTTGTTTCAGAATACTGGCAATAGCTTTTGAAATTTTAGTTTCATTGGTTTCAGATTTTAAGACTTCAACTTTTTTATGAAAATGAACTTCACCATCTTGCATGAAAATAATTTCGGTAATCAAATCGTCTAATTCACTTAGTAAATGTGATGTAATGAAAATGAGTTTTCCTTTTTCTTTTTCCTTTATGATTTTTTCTTTCAAAATTTCAGATGCCAATGGATCTAAACCAGCAGTTGGTTCGTCTAAAATCATGACTTCAGGATTGAATAAAAAAGCTAAAACGGCACTTACTTTTTGAGTTGTTCCACCCGAAAGTGTTCGCATTTGCTTGTCGAACATTTTTTCTAATTCAAATGCATTTAATAAATCTTCATCTAAATCATGATTAGAATTCCTGATTTTTTTAATCATATCGATGATTTGTCCGATGGTCATATTATCAGGATAACGCCCAATTTGTGGCATATAACCAATGTTTTCACGATAGATATATTCACCTAAAACCGATTTTCCATTAAACTCAATCGAACCTTTATCTGGCAAAACCATTCCGAGAATTGATTTTATCAACGTTGTTTTTCCGCAACCATTTGGTCCAATTAGCGCAATACATTCTCCACTTTTACATGAAAGATTGACATTTTTCAGCACTTCTAATTTTCCGAATTTTTTGTTTATGTTTCTAATTTCAATCATAATGGCAACGATTTCATTAAAGGCGTTTTATCTATAAAATTGTCTGGTGTAATGCTTGGCAAAACTTTTTCAGATTTGTCTAAAAGTGTTATCATAAAACTTCGATACAACAACATGGCAGAAGGTGTTTTTTCAGTTAAAACAGAAAACAAACTTAGTGGATGATAAGGTACATCGCCTACTCCATTTTTATCTAAATCATATCCTTCATATTTATCCCAATAATTAGAATTGAAAGTATTTAAAACCAAGCTTCCATTAGTGCTAATATCGAAAGTGTTTTTTCGATAATTATTGTTTACAATTTCATTTTCCATACAACTTGCTTGAATTTTCATTCCCCATCCATTTGATTCAAAAACGTTTTTTTCGACCTTGATTCTTGATGTTCCTTCCATGTAAATTCCAGAAGTATTTCGGGCAAATTTATTATTGAAAATATAGCTGTCGGCAATTTCTTTGAGCAATAAACCATAAGCAGCATCACCCCAATTTTCTTCAAAATAATTGTTATACATCTTTACATTTTTGGTAAACATGACTGCAACACCAGCACCATTATTTTTAAAAACATTCGTTATGTAAGCATCGTCGTTAGAAAACATAAAATGCAAGCCATAACGAATGTTTTTATTGGAAATATTCCTCCAAATGATAGATTGTGTTACAAATTCAAAATAAATTCCATCGCGATGTCCCGAAATTTTATTGGCAATTATTTGAAGATTATCGCTTTTCCAACAGTGAATTCCATTTCCAATTAATTGTTCTTGTTTTCCGTAAGCGGTAATTTTATTGTTTTTGATTAGGCAATTTCTAGAATTTTGAAGATAAATTCCGAAGAAATTGTTGTCTAGAATGTTGTTTTCAATTTTTACAAAAGTTCTATCATACACTTTAATTCCGCAAGGATCATCAAGAGAAGCATAACCTGAATTAATGATTTTGAATCCTTTGATGACAACATTATCGGCATTAATTGAAACAACTTCAAACTTGCGTTGACCATCAAGAATTGGAAAACCTTTACCAAGAAAAATAATTTTTTTATTGATTATAATATTGCCTTCTTTATAAACTCCGCTATTTACAACAATGGTGTCGCCATCAACAGCTAATTGAAGAGCCTTCTTGATTTTTTTGACAGATAAGTTGCTTCCTACTTGAATGGTTTTAGCATTTGAAATAGAAAATAGGAGTGAAAATAATATGCAGATTAATTTCTTCATTTGTAAGAATCGTAAACTTGTTGCCAAGTCATAGGTTCAGCATTTAATTTGGTTTGGAATTCTTTTTGCTCTTTATCAGATGAAAATGCGGCAAAATTTCCACGCATTGGAGAATTGATTGTTCCTCCTTTTAGAAAAAAACTTTTTTCGGCTGCAACTAATTCATTTTCTTTAAAATAATCATTTACAAAAAATACTTTGGAAGGAACTTCACTTGTTTTGTCAAATTGAATCATGCATGCTACATCATCAAACTTGTAATATCTACCTTTTTGAGTGATTAATTCTGCACCAAATTTTCCGTTTGCGATTGTCATTTTACAAAAATCACAGGAATCAGAATTTAGTTTAATTGGTTTTGATTCGTTAGAATTGCAAGAAACTAAAGCAAAAAAAGAAAATAATAATAAAATAGATTTATAGATTTTATTTTTAAACCACATAGAAACATAGTTTTAGAAATGAATAATAAGACGTTTTACTTTTCATAGAAATTCATAATTGACCGAAATCAAATTTTCTTTTTGGTGAATAAATTATATTCTTTAAAAACGATAAAAAACAACAATAAACCACAAGCTATCAAAAACCATCCACCAATATCTGGAATTGAATACGCTCCAAAGTTCAACAATTGTTTGTATCCAATTAACGGCGGTTGATAAGCCATTCCGGGCACTTTTATAGCCGCATTTGGATCGAGATTATGCCCATATTCATAATTCCATCTGTAGAAATCGATGGCTGCTAAAACTACAAAAAGAATGTAAGAAATAAAGAATGCCAAAACCGCTTTTCTTTTTGCAACAAAAATTAGCAACAAAGAAATTACTGCAAAACCTCCGAAAATATAAGGTAACGCAGTGAATTCGAAAAAGTTTTCGGTATGTAAAGTTGCCATTCCGATGTAGTGATTTAATCCGTTGATGATTTCTACATCGCCACCAATTTTGTTAGCGTGCAATTTTAAAACCAAACCTTCAGGATATTGAGGCGCTTCGAGTTCGATTTGCCACATTGGGACAAAAAGCGAGCCAATAAATAAGATTGAAACAACCAATAATATCACTTTTGATACCATTGAAATTTTAGAAGATTTCATAAAAAATGAATTTAAAAAGGGACAAAAGTTACTTTGTCCCTTTTGGTAAAAATTATTTTGTTTTTGGTAAGTTAGTTCCAACACTCCATGTAAGCGGAACAGAACTTCCTGTAGGAGAAACTCTAATGTAGCCTTGCATTTCTTGATGCAGAGCACTACAGAAATCAGTGCAATACATTGGAAATATACCCACTTTTTTAGGAATCCATTTTAGAGTAGCTGTTTCACCAGGCATGATTAAAAGCTCACCATTATCGGCACCTTTTACTGCAAATCCGTGAGGAACATCCCAATCTTGTTCAAGGTTTGTTACGTGGAAATAGACTTCATCACCTAATTTTATTCCTTCAATATTATCTGGTGCAAAGTGAGAACGGATAGAAGTCATGTAAACATGTACTTGATTTCCTTGACGCGTTACTTTAGCTTCTTTTTCGCCTTTTGCTACAAATGGATGATTGTTTTCTCCGATTTTATAGAACTTTAATTGACCATTATTTCGAATTAAATCGGCTGGTGCTGCTTGTGCATAGTGAGGTTCTCCAATAGTTGGAAAGTCTAAAATGAGTTTCATTTTATCACCACTAATATCAAATATTTGAGCTGATTGTGCCAATTCTGGACCTGTTGGCAAATATCTATCTTTTGTAATTTTATTATAAGCAACAAGATATTTTCCGAAAGGTTTTTTAGAATCACCGCCAGGAATACATAAGTGACCAACAGAATAATAGGTTGGAACTCTATCTAATACTT
>DAOLYL010000192.1:0-3750 GCA_035425765.1 Flavobacterium sp.
TCAACATTGTTTTTAGCAGTATAATCCCAATGGGTGCAGGACTTTCTTCATCGGCAGCATTGGAATGTGGTATTGGATATATCATGAATAAGCTGTTTGATTTAGGATTGTCTAAAGAACAAATTGCACTCATCGGACAAAAATCGGAACATACTTTTGTTGGGGTAAATTGTGGTATTATGGACCAATTTGCATCGGTTTTTGGAAAGAAAAACAAAGTGATTAAACTCGATTGCAATACATTAGATTACGAATATCATAAAGCCGATTTCAAAAAATATTCCTTACTTTTATTGGATAGTTGTGTAAAACACACGCACTTAACTTCGGGATATAACGACCGAAGAAACGAAGTGGAACAAGGATTGGCAATTATTAAAACGCATTTCCCAGAAGTAAAAACCTTCCGTGATTGTACGGAAATCATGGTTTTAGGTCTAAAAGAAGAATTAGGCGAAACAATATACAAGCGATGTCGTTTTGTAGTCAAAGAAATAAAACGAGTACAAGATGCTGTTCAAGCGTTATCCAATGATGATTTTGTCCAACTTGGAAAGTTAATGACCGAAACACATAATGGTTTATCTAAAGAATATGAAGTGAGTTGTGACGAAATCGACTTTTTAGTTGATGCCGTTTCCAATAACGAAAAAGTTCTTGGATCACGAATGATGGGCGGAGGATTTGGTGGTTGTTCCATCAATTTAGTCGAAAAAGGTTCAGAAAAGGAACTAATCGAAAGGATTTCGGAACAATATCGTTCCCAATTTGGAATTGACTTAAAAGCTTACAAAGTAAAAATTTCAAAAGGAACAACTGAATATAAGAACATAAAATCAAACACTAAGAATTAAAAATATTACAAACCTGACAGGTTTTCGAAACCTGTCAGGTTTAGCTAAAAAAATCAACCATTAAGAAAGTTAAGGCAATTAAGCTTAATGAAACTTAATGTCTTAATGGTTAAAATTTAAACATCTAGAATTTGTGAAATTTACAATCTAATTAATTTGTGAAAATTCGTGAAATTCGTGTCAAAATAAAATTATGCAACACTTCAACCATAACGAACATCCACACCGAAGATACAATCCGTTACTAGACGAATGGATACTAGTTTCACCACATCGCGCCAAGCGACCATGGCAAGGACAAAACGAAACCCTTCCTGAAGACAATAGACCAGAGCACGACGAAACCTGTTATTTATGCGCTGGAAATGTTCGTGCCAATGGTATAAAAAACGAAGACTACACCAATAGTTATGTGTTTGAAAATGACTTTTCAGCCCTATTAAAAGACGATGTTTTATACGAAACAAAAAACAATTCATTGTTTCAACTAAAACCCGAACGCGGTATTAATAAAGTAGTGTGTTTTTCACCAAAACACAACCTAACCTTACCCGAAATGGAAGTTTCCGATATTGAAAAAGTCGTGCAAACTTGGGCAGAACAATACATCGAGTTAGGCAATCAAGATTTTATCAATTATGTTCAAATATTTGAAAACAAAGGAAGTGTTATGGGTTGTAGCAATCCACATCCACACGGACAAATTTGGGCGCAATCGTCACTGCCAACGCAAGTAGAAAAAACACAAAAAAACCTCCGAGCGTACTACGACAAAAATAAAATCAGTTTACTGAAAGACTATTTGGACCAAGAATTGAAATCAGGCGAAAGAGTAGTTGTCGAGAACAATCACTTTGTGGTTGTGGTTCCTTTTTGGGCAACATGGCCTTATGAAACGATGATAATTAGTAAAAGACATTTTGGAAGTATCATCGCAATGAGTAAAGAAGAAACAACGGCTTTCGCCGAAATGATAAAAGCCATAACTGTCAAATACGATAATCTTTTCAACACTTCTTTTCCTTATTCGTCTGGAATTCATCAAGCACCAACTGATAGAGTTTCGCATCCAGAGTGGCATTTTCACATGCATTTTTATCCACCATTATTGAGAAGCGCAACCGTCAAAAAATTCATGGTAGGTTATGAAATGCTAGGCGAAGCACAACGTGACATTTCGCCAGAGCAAAGCGCGAAGATTTTAAGAGAGTTACCAAACCAACATTACAAAACCAAAAACCAATAATATGCAAACTTTAACCACCAACGATTATATCGTTTTCTTCCTCTACTTTATCATTATTGTAGGATATGGATTGTGGATTTACAACCGAAAGAAGAAAGCCCAAACCAATAGTAACGATTATTTCCTTGCCGAAGGTTCGCTCACTTGGTGGGCAATTGGTGCTTCGCTTATCGCGAGTAACATCAGTGCAGAACAGTTTATAGGCATGAGCGGAAGCGGTTTCAAAATGGGATTAGCCATTGCTACCTATGAATGGATGGCAGCATTGACCTTAATTATCGTTGCCGTATTTTTCATGCCCGTTTATCTGAAGAACAAGATTTTCACCATGCCACAATACTTAAAACAACGGTACAATGGCAACGTAGCCATGATTATGGCGGTGTTTTGGTTGTTGCTTTACGTTCTAGTAAACCTAACGTCAATACTCTATTTAGGTGCTTTAGCTATCAGTAGTATTTCGGGTTTAAACATTACTTTTTGTATGATTTTCTTAGCCATTTTTGCCATTATGATTACCCTTGGCGGAATGAAAGTAATTGGATATACCGATGTGATACAAGTATTTTTCCTTATTCTTGGCGGATTAGTAACTACTTATTTGGCATTGAATTTAGTCGCAACTGAATTTGGTTCCGAAGGTGCCATCAGCGGATTTAACCTCATGCGTGAAAAAGCCGATGACCATTTCCACATGATTTTCGACACTACAAATCCCAATTATATGGATTTGCCTGGACTTTCGGTGCTAATAGGTGGAATGTTAATCATCAATCTAAATTATTGGGGTTGTAACCAATACATCACACAGCGTGCTTTGGGTGCTGATTTAAAAACAGCGCGTGGCGGAATTCTTTTTGCCGCTTTCCTAAAACTTTTAATGCCTATTATAGTTGTTCTTCCTGGAATTGCGGCTTACGTTTTATACCAAAACGGACACTTTCAAACCGAAATGCTTCAAGATGGAACAGTAAATCCAGATAGAGCTTATCCAATTCTGTTGAATTTATTACCAACGGGTTTAAAAGGATTGTCTTTTGCAGCTTTAACCGCTGCCATCGTAGCTTCATTAGCTGGAAAAGCCAACAGTATTGCAACTATTTTCACGCTCGATGTCTATAAAGAAAAAATCAATACCGAAGCTTCCGAAAAGAAATTAGTCAACATTGGAAAACTAACTATTGTTGCAGCCATGCTAATTGCGGTAGTAGTTGCGCCATTTTTAGGCATTGACAAAAAAGGAGGTTTCCAATACATTCAGGAATATACAGGATTTGTTAGTCCGGGAATTTTTGCCATGTTCATCCTTGGTTTCTTTTGGAAAAAAACCACATCCAATGCTGCTTTGTTTGCCACCATTGGCGGTTTTATTTTCTCTATTATTTTCAAATTCCTGCCTGCGTTTATCGATTTATCGTTTTTAAACCCAATGGGATTTGCAGTGCCAAATGCGGATGGAGTTTATGAAATTCCGTTTATTGATAGAATGGGATTTGTGTTCTTAATTTGTGTTATCGGAATGTACTTTATCAGCATTTATGAAACCAAAAAAGGTGTTCAAACCAATGGTCTCGAAGTGGATAAAACCATGTTCAAAATGTCACCAAGCTTTACCGTTGGGATGTTGATTATCTTATCTGTTTTAGCGGC
>DAOLYL010000193.1:0-2227 GCA_035425765.1 Flavobacterium sp.
AGTACTTTGACAAAAGTAGAAACGCAACGTATTTGGGTAATCTACATTATGTCGTTCTTTATTATTTTCTTTTGGGCAGCTTTTGAACAAGCAGGTTCATCTTTAACTTTTATTGCGGATAATCAAACCGACAGAAATATTTTTGGTTGGAATATGCCGCCATCAATGGTTCAAATTTTTAACGGATTGTTCGTGGTTATTTTTGCATTTCCATTCAGCGTTCTTTGGGACAAGTTGAGAGCGAAAAACAGAGAACCACTTTCTACAGTAAAACAATCGATAGGTTTATTGTTAATTGCGGTAAGTTATTTCATCATAGCTAATAATGTAAAAGATTTAGGGAATTCAGGTTTGTTAGCTATTAAATGGTTGATTTTGTTATACTTAATTCAAACATTTGCTGAGCTTTGTTTGTCTCCAATTGGTTTATCATTGGTTGGTAAATTGGCTCCTAAACGTTTTGCGTCACTGGCTTATGGTGTTTTCTTTATTTCGAGTGCTGCAGGATATGCTTTGTCGGGAACTTTAGGTTCAATTTTACCAGCAACAGGAGATAAATTTAAAAAAGCATCTGAACTTGGAATTGATTTACAAGGTGTTTTAGACAAATCGGTTACACCAACGGCTGAGCAAGTTAAATTATTAGCAGATAATCAAATTACAGATCATTATCCATCATTTGCTGGTTTTGAAATCACTAATTTATATGAATTCTTCATGGTGTTTGTTGTACTTTGTGGAATTGCCTCATTAATTTTATTCTTATTGACACCAGTTATCAAGAAAATGATGCACGGTGTGAGATAATAATCACAATTAAAAATATTTTTATATCTTTCAAACCTACAAGAAACTCTTGTAGGTTTGTTTTTTTAAATCAATAAATTATGTGGAAAAGTCATCCTAAAGCACTGCCTTACTTGTTTTTATCCGAAATGTGGGAACGTTTTGGTTACTATTTAATGATTGGAATTTTTACGTTATATCTAAAAGATGTCGAAGCAGGTTTTGCCATGACCGAAAAAGAAGCTTCCGATTTGTATGGAACTTTCATCGCTTTGGTGTTTTTAACGCCTTTTGTTGGCGGATTGGTTGCCGATAGATATTTGGGATACAAAAAATCAATTGTTCTTGGAGGTTTAATGATGGGCGCAGGATATTTTATGATGGGAATTCACGACATTGTGATGCTTTATATCGCCATGACATTAGTAATTGTTGGTAACGGATTTTTCAAACCCAATATTTCTACGCTTTTAGGAAATTTCTATAACGAAGATAAATACAAAGAAAAGAAAGACGAAGGTTATAATATTTTCTACATGGGAATTAACGTTGGTGCGTTTATTTGTAACTTTTTTGGTGCTGCTTTGCAAATTCTTTTAGGTTGGCAATATGCGTTTATGGCAGCTGGAGTTGGAATGTTTATTGGTGTAATTGTATTCCTTTTAGGAACAAAACACTATGGAGACAAAACCGAAAAGAAAGGAATTCAGCAAGGCGACATGCCATTTTACAAAATTGTTTTATACATTTTAGTTCCATCAGTAATTTTTGGAATTATTGGTTGGTTGCTAAAAGGTGTACAATCTGATGCAAATTTAGATAGTGCCATTTTTGGTTCGGATAGTACTGATGCGTTTATTTTTGCCTGTATTCCAGTAATTTATTTTTATGGAAGTTTATATTTCAAAGCCAAAATTGAAGAGAAAAGACAAATTGGTGCTTTGCTTTCTATTTTTGCAGTGGTAATATTATTTTGGGCAGTTTTTAAATTAAATGGTTCTGCATTAACAACTTGGGCAGATAGATATACCGATAGAGAAGTTCAAGGAACAACACAAACTGTTTTTGGTGGATTAAAATTAGCCAAAGAAGTTGAGTTCAAAAAAGACAGTATCGAGCTTTATGATGACAATTTCCGACTTCAAAAAGAAAATGGAATTGTAAAAAAAGAGGTAAATTATCCTTTGTATTTTAGAAATGTAGCCGAAGAGAAAAAACCAGACGAAGGTTCAAAAGTATCACTTTGGGCAACCAATTTAAGTCAATCAATAAATCCAGGTTGGGTAATTATTTTAACACCTTTAATTGTTGCGTTTTTTACCTATTTAAGAAGTAGAAAAAAAGAACCTTCAACGCCAACAAAAATCGCTTTTGGATTATTAATTTCCGCTTTATCGGTTTTAGTTATGGTTGCCGCAGTTCATATTGGAAACAACGGAAC
>DAOLYL010000193.1:2327-3748 GCA_035425765.1 Flavobacterium sp.
ATGTTTGCCTTAGTGAAAAATCTAAACAAAGTAATGAAAGACCACGGAATTAATTAATTTATGGAAGCAAATCAAACTATAGATCAAATTCAAAATTTTAAAGGAAAATACCCAAAACAACTTTGGTATTTATTCTTCTCCGAAATGTGGGAACGTTTTTGTTTCTACGGAATGCGCGGAATGTTAGTCGTTTTTATGGTTAATCATCTTGCAATGGATGAAAAAACCGCAAACCTTCAATATGGTGCAACCCAAGCTTGGGTTTATGCCTTTACATTTATCGGAGGATTATTTGCCGATAAAATTCTTGGGCTAAGAAAATCACTTTTTTGGGGAGGAATTTTGATGATTGTTGGTAGTGTAATTCTGGCTATCGATCCAAAGAATTTCTTTTTTACTGGAATTGGTTTTACTATTGTAGGAACAGGTTTTTTTAAGCCGAACATTTCTTCTATGGTTGGTCAACTTTATAAAAATGATGATCCAAGACGTGATGCTGGATTTTCATTCTTTTATATGGGTGTAAATCTTGGAGCGTTAATTGGTGGATACATTTGTATTGCCGTTGCCGAAGGTTCGCTGTGGCAATCAATAGTTCCCGAAAATCTTCGTTGGAATGTTGGCTTCGGATTTGCAGCAATTGTAATGATTATTAGTTTGCTGACTTTTACTCAAACTCAGAAATCACTCGGAGATATTGGATTATCACCATTATTACACATCGAAAAATCAAAAAAGAAATTATACGAAATACTAACTTTCGTAGGTTCATTAGCCATTGTTCCAATTATTATCATAATGGTTGCAAATACTGTTTACACAGATTATTTTATGATGATTATTGGTCCAGCTTCCATTTTGTATTTGTTTTATGAAATGAAGAATTTTTCATCGGTTGAAAATAAAAAGCTTTTGGCAGCGTTAATTTTTATCATTTTCTCTATTTTTTTCTGGGCATTTTTTGAGCAAAGTGGCGGTTCTTTGAGTTTGTTTGCTGCCAATAATTTGAATAATGAAATTTTAGGAGTTCAATTAAGTCCAAATGGAGTAAATAATTCAGCCAATTCATTATTCGTAATCGGTTTTGCTGCATTGGTCGGATTGGTTTGGTTATGGATGGCAAAAAAGAAAATTGAACCTAATACTGTTGTTAAATTTGGATTAGCATTTATATTTTTAGCGGCTGGATTTTGGATATTTTATTACACTAAATTCTTTGCTGATTTAAACGGAAGAACTTCATTAGGGATTTTCACTTTCGGATGGTTTATAATCACTTTTGGAGAACTTTGTTTATCGCCAATTGGAATGTCAGCAATGACTAAACTTTCACCACAAAAAACACAAGCCGTAATCATGGGAATGTGGTTTTTAGCAAGCGCTTATGGGCAATATTTTGCTGGATTATTAGGAGCAAACAT
>DAOLYL010000194.1:0-3684 GCA_035425765.1 Flavobacterium sp.
AAGTAAAAGGTATTTTTTCATGGTTTTTTTTGTAAAGATAGAAGAATAATTAAAATGGGCTTATTTTACTAATATTTTGTATTCCCAAGCTTTTAGTGTGAAAACATCAGCGCCTTTTAGTGTCACTTTTGTGTTAGAAAAATAGTCAGTGTAATTTCCTTTTTGGTATTTAGTATCTAATTTTACGGTAACGGGTTTGTCGCTAAAGTTCATGATAGGAATTACTTGGTCTTTTCCTTTAGTTCTCGAAAATGAAATCACTTGATTCATTTGGTCACTAAAAATTCTAACCATTTCTCCACCGTGGTTTCCGTTCCATAGTGCTTGGTTTTTATGTTTTAGTGCAAATAGTTTGGTATATAAGTCAGCAAAAGGATGTTTTTTCCATTCGATTTCGTCTTTATCAAAAAACTTCAACGAACGATTAAGTCCAGCTTCTTGTCCGCTATAGACTAACGGCATTCCATTGACAACGGTACAGAAAACCATAGCCGATTCTAAACCATCACCAAAGTTAGAAAACTGTGTTCCGTTCCAAGAATTCATATCGTGATTGTCTGTGAAGGTCATTCGATAGGCATTTTTTGGAAATGAACCAACATCATGCGCCATATATTCTACTAGTCCAGCAATTGATTTCTTATCTCTCGTTACGGCAGCCATTTTATCCCACAAAGTCCAAGAATATGACATATCGAAAGCGCGTTTGTGCATGTCTCTTGATTCCCATTCGCAAAGCATGAAAACAGGTTTTATTTCGTCCAATTCAGCACGAGCATTGTCCCAAAAATCAACTGGAATAAATCCGGCAACGTCACATCGATAGCCATCAACTCCAAAATCTTTTACCCAATACTTCAATGCATCGGTCATGTATTTTCTAAATTCAGCATTATTGTAATCAAAATCTATAACATCATCCCAATCATACCAAGGTGTTGGTTGAAAATTGCCTTCTTCTGTTTTTGTATACCAATCAGGATGTTCTTTTGCTAACGGATTGTCCCAAGCGGAATGGTTAGCAACCCAATCCAAGATAACATACATTCCCATACTGTGAATTTTATCCACTAATCGTTTAAAATCTTCGTCGTTACCATATTCTGGATTGACACCATAATAATCTTTTACGGAATATTCGCTACCTAATGTTCCTTTGCGTTTTTCAACTCCAATTGGATGAATTGGCATTAGCCAGATGATATCAATTCCCATTGCTTTTAAGCGTGGTAAATGAC
This sequence comes from Flavobacterium sp., assembly GCA_035425765.1. Lineage (GTDB taxonomy): Bacteria > Bacteroidota > Bacteroidia > Flavobacteriales > Flavobacteriaceae > Flavobacterium. The sequence goes on from DAOLYL010000194.1 coordinate 1,239, forward strand.
TTTCGAATGCTTTGAATGTTCCTTCTTTAGTATATTGTCGAACGTTTACTTCATAGATAGTAGCATTTTTACTCCATTCGGGATGCTTCAACTCTACATATTCTTTTGGTTCATATTTTGATGCTGGTGAATCTCCATTTTCTTTCAAACAACTGGAGAAAAAGAGAGAAAATAAAACAAGTAAAATAGGAGTAGTGGTTTTCATTGCTAATGATTTAGAATACTAAAATAAATAAAAAAAATAGAAATAGAATTATTACGACTATCAAATTGTTGTACTGATTTCTAGAATAGGGTTTTTCCTGTTTCAAATCAGGGTTTTTCCTGTTTGTAAGGTTTGTGAAAAGTATAATTTTAACAAATTAAAAATGACTTGGAATGTAATTTACATTTTAACGGGTATTTTGGTAATTTAACGTAACAAATGTTGTAAGATGCTTTTTTTCAATATTTTGTGAGCTATTTTAAAATGTTAAATTGTTTAGTTTAAAATAATAGAGAAGATTAAAAGAAAAAGAACGATAAAAAAATGAAACAAATTTATTTTATACTATTATTATTGGCTACCAATCTTGGAATTGCAAATGAAAATAATACACTATTAGCGCCAGCTGCTACAATTTCTGGTGGAACAACTGTTTGTCAGAATGATGCTAGACCATTGATTACCTTTACAGGAAGTGGTGGAACTGCACCTTATACTTTTACTTATAAAATTAATAATGTTACACAGCCAATAATTGTTACAACTTCGGGTAATAGTGTCACAGTTGATGTTCCAACTGATGTATTGGGTACTTTTGTGTATAGTTTAGTAAGTGTAAAAGACAATACAAATGCAACTCAAAATCAAACTGGATCTACAACAGTGATTGTAACTGTACCACCAACAGTAGATTTTACTTTTTCAAATAATGCTACCTGTTCAGGTACAGCGGTTCAATTTAATTCTAGTGTAACAGGACCTTTAACTTATACTTATACATGGGATTTTGGAGATTCAACACCTACATCAAGCGCACAAAATCCATCTCATGCATTTGTTGCATTAGGATGTGGAACATCAAATTTTACTGTAACATTAACGGTTACTGTTGGTAATTGTTCGGTTTCAAGAACAAAAACAATTAGTGTAAAACAAAAACCGGACATTAGTTTTACGGATATAAATAATCCAGCGGAACCATTTAGTAATTGTTCTGGAGCATCTACCAATCCAGTTTTCACTGTCACAGTTGACCCAATTGGAGCATTACCCACTTGTGTTACTTCTTATACTGTAAATTGGAATACAGCTAATCCTGATATTGAAACCAATGTTACCTTTCCGATTTCTCATACCTATAATCAACTTGGTGTATATACAATGACAATAACAGCATTTGGTACTAATGGATGCTCTAATACAGTAACTTATCAAATAAAGAATATTTCAAGTCCTGGAGGAGGTTTATCTATTCCTAATAATATTCAAAATTTATGCGCTCCAACACCAAGTATTGATATTGCTATAACCAATTGGGGAACAAACTCATTGGATACTACTTATAGTATAAATTATGGAGATTCATCAACTCCAATAGTTTTAACACAAGGACAATTGGTTAGCTCTAGTTATTATAATGCAGCTAATCCTGCTTCATCAAGTGCTTTTCCAATACCGCATTCTTTTACAGCAACAAGTTGTCCTACTTATTATACAATTACATTAAACATTGCAAACGCTTGTAATGCTAATCCACCACAAACGGCAACAATTTATGTAATAACAAAACCGATTACTGATTTTATCGCACCAGCCAAAGCATGTGATGGGAGTAGTGTACTTTTTACCAATACTACAATTCCTGGATTTGGAAATAACTGTTCAACAGGAACTACATTGTATACATGGGATTTTGGAGATCCAGTAAGTGGCGCATCGAATACTATAAATACAGGATATATTAACACAATTCCTAACGCAAATCATATTTTCTCTGGACCTGGAACTTATACCGTAAAACTAACTGCCCAAAATATTGCATGCGGTATTTCAACTATAACTAAAGAAATATGTATTGAGCCAACTTTAGTTCCACAATTTACAATCAATTTAAATGATGGTTGTACACCGCTTATTGTCCAAGCTACGGATACAACTAATTTGGCAAATGCTTGTCCAAACAATCCAACTTATCAATGGAATGTTACTTATGCAAGTGATTTTTGTGGAACAAGTCCTGCCGTTTGGAGTTATGCGTCAGGTTCTGAAACATCAGCAAATCCGTTATTTAATTTTGTAACATCTGGAATTTATACTATTAGAGCTACAGTTACAAACTCATGTGGTTCCGTTACTTCTTCATCCCAAACGGTAACAGTAAAAAAACCACCAACAGTTTCAATAAATCCTATAAATGATGTTTGTGGTGCAGCTACCATTACACCAGTTGCCACAGTTGAT
>DAOLYL010000195.1:0-3661 GCA_035425765.1 Flavobacterium sp.
GCAATAATTGTAACTGCAATTGCATCGCCATGAGCTTCATCTTCACCAACTCCCATAATGATATTGGCATTGTGTCCAGCTTCTGCTTGAATATGGTCGTTGATTTCTCCAATTTCGTCAATAGTGATTTCGCTAGTTCCAGAAACGATAAGCAACAATACGTTTTTGGCACCTGAAATTTTGTTGTCGTTCAATAGTGGAGAATCTAATGCAGAAATAATTGCTTCTTTAGCTCTATTTTCACCACTAGCAATAGCCGAACCCATAATGGCTGTTCCACTATTAGCTAAAACGGTTTTAGCATCTTTTAAATCGATATTTTGCGTATAATGGTGTGTTATTACTTCAGCAATTCCGCGTGATGCTGTAGCTAAAACTTCATCAGCTTTTGAGAAACCTGCTTTGAAGCCAAGATTTCCGTAAACTTCTCTTAGTTTATTATTATTGATAACGATAAGCGAATCGACTTGTTTTCTTAAACGTTCAACACCTTGTAATGCTTGGTCTTGACGAACTTTCCCTTCGAACTGGAAAGGAATTGTTACTATTCCAACGGTTAAAATGTCTCTTTCTTTTGCTAATTGAGCGATTACTGGCGCAGCTCCAGTTCCTGTTCCGCCGCCCATTCCGGCTGTAATAAACACCATTTTAGTGTTTGTATCTAACATTTTCTCAATATCAGCAACACTTTCAATGGCTGATTGGTGACCAACATCTGGGTTTGCTCCTGCTCCAAGTCCTTCGGTTAAGTTTACACCTAACTGAATTTTATTTGGCACAGGACTGTTTTGTAATGCCTGAGAGTCAGTATTACAAACGATGAAATCTACACCTTTGATTCCTTGTTTAAACATGTGGTTGATTGCATTGCTTCCGCCGCCACCAACGCCAATTACTTTTATCACATTTGATTGATTTTTTGGTAAATCAAATGAGATGTTTCCAAATTCTGAGTTGCTTATCATACTATTTTGGTTTTGTTTGATTCTGTATTATTTATTCTGCGTTATCTAAAAAATCTTTGATCTTGTCAACATATTTATCAAAAAACGAACGTTTTATTTTATCACCTGTCGACTCTACTTCTACTGGTTTGTGTTCTTGAACCACTTCATTTTGAACCACTTCTTCTTCTTTTTTCTCTTCAACAATTGGTTGAAAAACTGATTTTGGTGCTTCTTGTTGAACTTCTTTCAATTCTATTTTATAAGCACTGTTTGAATTATTAGCAACACTGTTCATTAATAATCCAACTGCTGTTGCATATAATGGATTTGAAATTTCTTCGCTTGAATTTCCTGCTAAATGCTCGTTTGGATATCCAATTCTGGTATCCATTCCTGTGATATATTCTACAATTTGTTTTATATGATTTAATTGAGAACCACCACCAGTTAGCACAATTCCTGCTATTAATTTTTTTCGTGGATCTTCGTGTCCGTATGCTTTAATTTCTGTGAAAACTTGTTCAATAATTTCAACTACACGAGCATGGATTATTTTCGACAAATTTTTCAGAGAAATTTCTTTCGGATCTCTTCCGCGTAATCCTGGAATTGACACAATTTCGTTGTCTTTATTTTCCCCTGGCCAAGCCGAACCAAATTTTGTTTTTAATAATTCTGCTTGTTTTTCAATAATTGAACAACCTTCTTTGATGTCGTCTGTAATTACATTTCCACCAAATGGCACAACGGCTGTGTGGCGTATAATTCCATCTTTAAAAATGGCTAAATCAGTCGTTCCACCACCAATATCAATTAAAGCAACACCAGCTTCTTTTTCTTCTTGACTTAAAACTGCATCAGCAGAAGCTAGTGGTTCTAAAGTCAATCCCGAAAGCTCAATTCCTGAACTTTGAATACATCTTCCAACATTTCGGATGGATGAAGCTTGTCCAACCACTACGTGGAAACTTGCTTCTAATCTTCCGCCATACATTCCGATTGGTTCTTTGATTTCCGATTGACCGTCAATTTTGAATTCTTGTGGCAAAACATGAATTATTTCTTCGCCTGGAAGCATTGCCAATTTATTAACTTGGTCAATCAGTAATTGAATATCTTTTCCGCTGATTACTTCCTCAGGATTTGTTCTGATAACGTAATCCGTATGTTGAATACTTCTGATATGTTGACCTGCAATTCCAACAACAACATCGTTTATTTTGTATCCTGAATTTGCTTCGGCTTCGATTACGGCTTGCTGAATAGATTGTATCGTTTGAGTAATATTATTCACAACACCACGAGCAACACCAAGACTTTTGGATTTTCCAACTCCAAGAATCTCTAATTTTCCATACTCATTTTTTTTGCCAATCATGGCAACAATTTTGGTTGTTCCAATGTCTAATCCAACGGCAATATTCTCTTTTTCCATAATCTTCTATTTAATACAAACCACTTGTTGTGTAAACTTCAGGTTAATCTTTTTGTATTTATTCAAAGTGCTGTCTGAAACTGCTTTTTGAAAAAATGCTTTATAATTTTTAAATTTCTTATCGATGTTAATAATTCTACCAAAATCGATATCGAAATCATAATTTCTATTCTCCATAATCAAGCTACCACTAGACAAAACTTGTACACTAATGATATTTTTTCTCAAAAACTCATCTTCATAAATCATCTTCAATACTTCGGATAATTTTTCTTTTTTCACCCCATTAATTTCCCCCGAAATAAGCGGAACTCTTGCGGTATAATTATCAGATAATGGCATTCTATTTCCTTCATAATCAATATAAAAAGAACCCGTTTCTGAAACCACTCTACCTAGAGGAGTTTTTTGTTTTACAACCGCTTTCAAAACCCCATCAACACTAACAAACACGTCTGCTTTTTGAATCAATTCGTGTTGATTGATGGAATTCTCCAATTTCTTCAAATCTAAACCTTCTTTAGTAATAGTTTTTGAGTCCTGATTTTTTTCTATTAACAATTTATTAACCATTTCTGGCAATAAAAAAGGCGTGTCTTTATCAATGATTTTTACGTCAATTTTGCCTATTTTTCTGTTCTCATTTCGTATTGAAGCGAATGAAAACAAGAACATCACCAACACTAACATTAGCACTAATCTGATATTTATCCAAGTGAAAATTTTCATAATAATGCTGATTTAATTTTCGGAACTAATTCGCCAATATCACCTGCTCCAATTGTCACAATAATTTTTGCGTCACTTTTTAAAATTGATGAAATTAAATCGGTTTTTTGAACCAATTTTTTATTCTCATTTTTAACTTTAGACAATAACCATTCCGAAGTTATTCCTTGCATTGGTAATTCTCTTGCCGGATAAATATCCATCAACAATAATTCGTCAAATTGAGATAAACTTTTGGCAAAATCATCGGCAAAATCTTTTGTTCTACTGAACAAATGTGGTTGAAAAATTGCCAATACTTTTTGATTTGGATATAATTCTCTAACCGCTTGATGAACCGCATTAATTTCGGTTGGATGATGTGCATAATCATCGATATAAACTAAATTTTCTGATTTAATTTGATACGAAAATCTTCGTTGCACACCTTTAAATGAAGCCAAGGCGTTAGCAATGTCACTGGTTGGGGTGCCAAATGTTTTTGCCATCGCTAACGCCATCAAGGCATTCATTAAATTATGATGTCCAGGTAATCCGAACGCTATATTTT
>DAOLYL010000196.1:0-1979 GCA_035425765.1 Flavobacterium sp.
ATCGGTGCAACAACATTAGACGAATATCAAAAATATTTCGAAAAAGACAAAGCGCTTGAACGTCGTTTCCAGAAAGTTTTAGTCGATGAACCTGATACCGAAAGTGCGATTTCCATCTTACGCGGTATCAAAGAAAAATATGAAACACATCATAAAGTACGCATCAAAGACGATGCTATTATTGCAGCCGTAGAATTGTCGCAACGTTATATAACCAATCGTTTTCTTCCAGACAAAGCCATCGATTTAATGGACGAAGCGGCATCTAAACTACGTATGGAAATCAATTCGAAACCCGAAGAATTGGATGTTTTGGATAGAAAAATTATGCAATTAGAAATCGAAATCGAAGCCATAAAACGTGAAAATGATGAAACTAAACTCAAAGGTCTTGGTCTGGATTTAGCGAATCTTAAAGAAGAACGCAACGAAATTTTCACCAAATGGAAATCAGAGAAAGACGTAGTTGATAACATTCAAGCCGTGAAACTCGAAATAGAAGATTTCAAACTCGACGCCGAACGTGCAGAACGCGATGGAGATTACGGAAAAGTAGCCGAAATTCGTTACGGAAAAATCAAAGAAGCACAACAACGATTGGACGAGTTGCAACAACAATTACTCGAAAACCAATCGGGAACTTCGTTGATTAAAGAAGAAGTAACTCGTGAAGATATTGCCGAAGTGGTTGCCAAATGGACTGGAATTCCAGTAGTAAAAATGCTGCAAGGCGAACGCGAGAAATTATTAAAACTCGAAGACGAATTACACCACAGAGTTGTAGGTCAGGAAGAAGCTATTCAAGCTATAAGCGATGCTGTTCGTAGAAGTCGCGCCGGATTGCAAGACATGAAAAAACCAATTGGAACTTTCCTATTTCTGGGAACAACTGGAGTTGGAAAAACCGAATTGGCCAAAGCCTTAGCCGAATATTTATTTGACGACGAAAACGCCATGACGCGTATTGACATGAGCGAATACCAAGAACGCCACAGCGTAAGCCGATTGGTTGGCGCGCCTCCAGGATATGTTGGTTATGACGAAGGCGGACAATTAACCGAAGTGGTTCGTAGAAAACCCTATTCTGTAATTTTGCTAGACGAGATTGAAAAAGCGCATCCCGATACGTTCAACATCTTGTTACAGGTTTTAGATGAAGGACGATTAACCGACAACAAAGGACGCTTGGCCGATTTCAAAAACACCATTATTATCATGACTAGTAATATGGGAAGTGGCATCATACAAGAGAAATTCGAAAACATGAAAGGCAATATCGAAGCCACAACCGAAGCCGCTAAAGTAGAAGTTTTAGGATTATTAAAACAAACCGTTCGCCCAGAATTCATCAATAGAATAGATGAAATTGTGATCTTCACGCCGTTAACGAGTGCGAATATCAAAGAAATTGTTCGTTTGCAAATCAAAGGTTTGACCAAGATGTTGGCACATCAAAACATCACTATGGACGCCACACCAGAGGCCATTGACTATCTAGCCGAGAAAGGTTACGATCCGCAATATGGTGCGCGACCAGTAAAACGTGTTATCCAACGCGAAGTGTTGAACCAACTTTCTAAAGAAATATTGGCTGGCAAAGTAACTACAGACAGTATTATCTTGCTAGACAGCTTTGATGGGCAATTGGTTTTTAGAAATCAAATACCTAATAAACTTTACTCCGAAGAACCTGAAAAAATTGAAGGAAGAGAATAAATAATAAAACTGATTATAAAATAAAAACCACGACTACAAATTATAGTCGTGGTTTTTTAAATTAAAAAAACTTCTAAAATATTAATAGTAGAACGATTGATTTTGATTGATGATTCATACTAGAGAACTAAAGGATGAAAACAAAAATACAATTTTATAAATTAATAAAATCTAAGTGAGGGTTTTTGAGTAAGCTTCGAGAAAAATAAAAAAAATGAAAATGGGGTTTTCAGGACTCGGAAGTTTGGGGCTTTATGACAGGT
>DAOLYL010000196.1:2079-3648 GCA_035425765.1 Flavobacterium sp.
TAAACGCCGTCATTGTCAGTTCCAAGCCAAATTGTTCCATTGTTGTCTTGGAAGATAGATACTAGCAAAACATTTTCTAAACCCTTTTTTACTTCAAGGTTTGTGAGCGTTTTTCCGTCATATTTCCAAACGCCACCACCATAAGTAGTCATCCATAAAGTTCCATCTTGACCTGCTATTCCTGCGTTGAAATAAAGCAGTTTATCTTTAGTAATCGCTATGGGTAAATCAACTGCTTTTAGCTTTTGATATCCATTGGGAAGAGCTGAGTTAATTTTGTATTTACTATAAAAATTACTTAACCAAAAATAACCGTTCTTATCTTGAATCATTGAACGAACACCAGGAACTCGTCCGTCTGGAAGGGTTGAAAGTTCTTTTTCTCCAAACCATAAAAATGAATTGCCATCATATCGAAATGTACCAGCAGTAGCAGTTCCAAACCAAATTGCTCCTTCTTTGTCTTTGTTAACACCAAAAACGGCATAAGAAGTATTGTTGAGTCCTTTAAAAGGAACTCCTTCTGGTTCTATTCCAAATGCTTTTTTTAAATCTTGTCGGGGTAATTTTAATTCAAAAAGAGAATCGCCATCATAGCGAAATAAATCGTTTGCATTGTAACCAAACCAAAGGTCATTTGGTTTAAGTATCCATTGGTTTTTAGGTGAAGTTATAACTTTTAATGTAGTGAATTGCTTTCCGTCAAATTTGCTTATTCCTTTGGTTGTTTCAATATAGATATTTCCTTTATTGTCCTCTTGTATCCCACGTATTGAATCGTTCACTAATCCGTCTGTTGTTGAAAATAGTTTCAAATCGTTTCCGTCTAAATGATAGATACCTTTTCCATTACTACCAAACCAGTATTTTCCTTCTGAATCTTGAAATATTTTCCAAATTTTATCATCTAAATTTGATACCGTTTTTCCGAATTTGAAGGATTTGCTTTTTTCTTGCCCTTTGCACGACAAGAAAGTGCTCGAAATGAAAATTAATAAGAGTATTTTTATTGGACTACTGTTCATATTTATTGAGTAACTCTATTTTTTTTACTGGCAACGTTTTATATCAAATGCTTTTTTATTTTCTCTCATCACCTGATAAAATTGCATATCCATAATTATCAGACCATCCAGATTTTAGTGGTAATAACTTTCTTGTGTGTGCTTCTCTTAGCATTCCAACTTTTTCTAAAACATTAATTGAACCTAAATTTTTAACTGCACAACCTGCTTCAATTCTGTGAAGTTTTAGATTTTCAAAACCAAAATTTATTATTTCTCTTAAACTTTCTGTAGCATAACCTTTATTCCAAAATTTAAAATCATATTGAAACCAAACTTCTGCATTTTTATAGTGTTCTTTTCCTAAATTTAGTCCAATTAGCCCAATGAATTTATTTTCTTCAATCAATTTAACTACAAAAGTAAATTGTCTTATGTTTTCTTTATTATTTTCTGCAATCCATTTTTCAACCTTAATTTTAGTATCGTTACTACTATTAGGAATTGCTGATGTATTAAATCTTGCTGTTTCTTCTAAACATTGTAATTGATAAATATTTTCTAT
>DAOLYL010000197.1:0-3641 GCA_035425765.1 Flavobacterium sp.
GGCGCACTTGGCGTCCAACCAGAATTATAAGTTTTTATAGCTCCCATAGTCCAAGTTACTGTGTTATAACTAGAACTTGTACATCCACTTCCTGTTGCGGTTCTTCTTGTTCTTAGTGCAACTGTTGTTTGACCTGTTGTGCTTATAGGTGCTCCTGATGTATAAGCAGCATATGCTCCACCACTCAAACTTACTTCCAATTCATCTACTATTGTTCCTGCTCCGCCTGAACCTGCTGTAGCTGTAGCTAAAACTGAACTTCCGGCACAAACTGTTCCTGGAACTGGAGTTGGAGTTAAAGTTCCTGAAACTGGCACAGCGTTAACTGTTACTGTAGGTGAGCCAGAAACTGATGCAGTACATCCGTTAGAATCTTTTACAGATGTAAGAGTGTAACCTGTAGTTGTAATTGGACTAACAGAAATAGCAGTACCACTAATATAGTTGTTTAAAGTTCCTCCTGAATAAACAACTGTGTAAGTAGATAATCCTCCTGTAATAGCAACTGCTAAATCTGTACTTCCTCCGTTACAAATAGCATTAGTTCCTGAAAGCACTCCTGAAATAGCCGAACAACTTCCTGTTCCTACAGTTACAATACCAGTTGTGGCAGCAAAAAAAGTATTGTTTTTATTGGTCGCTGCCGATGTTGTACTACCATGTGAACCAGATGGCGTGCCAAAACCACCCATAGTTAATGTACCAGCTGTATGACTAAATGTTCCTAAATTAACCGAAGAACCTGCTGAAATAGAAAAATTATTGGTTACAACTTTAGCACCTGGCAATGTTAGTATTGTATTATTACTAATAGCCAAGCTTCCAACTGTTGCAGGAAGTCCAGTTCCTGCAGCTTGTGCACCGCCACCATTGTAAATATAGTTTGCTGCTACATTAAAAGTTCGTGTACCTGAAGCTCGAACATTTCCAGTTGCTCCTGTCGTTGCTATACCTGCAGACGAACCGATTTGTAAGGTGGCACCTGATGCCAAAGTAAAGTTAGCATTTGCATTTTGTCCAGTGATTAGACCCGCACTTGACATAGTTAAGTTACCATTAATTATAATTGCTCTTGCAGCTAAAGTTGAAGTATATTGATGAAGCGTTCCATTTATAGTCCCTGTTGCTGTATTAGCCAAAGTAAAATCTGTTCTACCCGTTCCAGAAATTCCTAAGTTGAGTGTTTTTCCAGCAGCAATTGAAAAAGTCCCTGTTACTGTAATTAATCTAGTTTGTCCAAATCCAGCATTACTCTCAAGGGTACAGTTTCCACTCACCGTTAGACTACCTAAACTAATGGCTGGATGTGCTGTGATATCTCCTGATTGATCTGAATTAATAATTACATGATCTCCAGCAGCTGGCGCACCACTTGGACTCCAATTTCCTGCTGTATTCCATGCTCCACCTGTTGTAGGCACCCATGTTTTGGTTGCTTGCCCAAAGATTGCACTACTAAAAAATAAAGTTAACAACAGCAATAACGTTGCTACTATTTTCGAAGGGTGTAAAAATGTTTTCATATGCGGAGATTTTATTTTTTAAACGTGTAAATAATTAATTTGCAAATCTAATCAATCTTGTATCAAGAGACAACTTTTTTTGACCAACAGCAATAAATAACGTTGAAATTTAATAATTATTTAATACCAACCCATTTCCTGAAAAATTATTTTCTAGAAAAAAGTAGTCGTTTTCAAAACAAATAACCTAAAAGTTTGCTTAACAAGCAAATAAATCTTAGTTTAAATACTATTTTAATCGGCAATTAACATCTAAAACCAATCCTGTCCTAAATAAAATCCAAACATAGAAAACCTGACCATTTCATTGAGCTTAATCTTTGAAATGGTCTTTTTTCAAAACAGAACCCCTTGTATATTTTCTGGAGGCGGTTCTATGTGTTCTTCGAAGGGCTTATCTAGCCATTTTTGTAAGTCAATTTTAACGAATAGATTGAGTCTAATGAATGCTACTAAATTAGATAAGTACCAATCAAATTTAGATTGAGCTTTTAATGCTTTTAGAATAAGAATGGTTATTAAAGCTGTCCAAATTTGGATCATTACGGCGTTTTCCGAAGTGCCTATAAATGATTTTATATGCAGTAATTGCTTAATGTCTCTAAAAAATATTTCTACTTGCCATCTACTTTTATATAATTCCCCAATAGTGTTAGGTGACCAATGAAATTGATTCGTTATCAATTCTATTACTTGTTGGTTTTGTTCGTCCCAAAGGGAAATTCGTCTTAATTTATTAGGATATTTAATTTTTGAAGGACCATTTTTGAGTTCAATTAATTCATCTTTCATAATATGCTGATGCAAATTATCGGGTAACTCATTTTCTTTTATTGTAGTAAATTGTAGATTCTCTTTATGTCTAATGACGAAAAACACACCGCTGCTGTCCCAAACATTTAAAAGTGAAAAATCGTTGTAAAATCGATCAGCTACAATAACACTGCCTTTTAAAAGCGGAATCTCATAAGCTCCTTTGTTGTCAGCCGTTTTGCCATTTGTAATATTAATATAAGCAGGTAAATTACCATCAAAATCAAGTAATGTATGCATTTTAACTGCTCCCTTTGCAGTCTTATATTTTGCCCAATCAAACAAACTTAAACATAAACTGATAGTGGTTGAGTCTAATAAAAAAATCTTTGACTTGATTCTGAATTTTACTTGTTTAAATTTAGGATGCTGTCCTAAACTTTGAAGTAGTTCAAAATAATAATCCTTAAAAAGTTCATGTGATCTATTTTTATTTTGATAACTAATTGAAGACTTGGAAGGTGCTTTACTTATTCCAAGATGGTTTAAGTTTCCAGTAGCTGAACGAAGTCCATTACTAATATCGCGAAGAGATTGGCTTTTTGCAAATTGACAAAAAAGCATCGAAACTAGATGATTCCAACTATTGAAACCTTTATTATGTTTGTCAGTTTCTTTCTTTGCTACTAATTTATTGAATTTTGAACGGTCTAATTTTGAAATTATTTGAGAAAACAGCGTTATATTTGCCATAAGAGGGCGGGTTTTTGTTGTGCAACTCAAAGATAATTTGAGATACAAAATTCAACCCTCTTTTTTTGACTTTTTTTTAAACGTTTAGGACGCTATTGATATTTTAATTTTAAAATACAATTATCTTACCACTTTCTTAGTCACAACCACTCCATCTTCAGAAGTAATTTGAACTAACAGTACTTCATTTGTCGTACCAACAGTCATTGTAGTTTGCGAAGCATTGATATCTTCTCTTTCTAGTAATAAACGACCTCTGATATCAAAAACCTTTACCGATGCCATGATGACATTCCCTGAATTTATCACAAAGTCATTGGCTTCGTTTTTGTAAATCACTACTTGGTTAGCATTGAATGTTGGTGTATCTGTTCCAAGTGCATTGTTCACATAAACAATTCTAAAACGTTCAGCATAAACACCAACTGCACTTGTAAACGTGTATGGATTTGCTTTAATATCTACAGTTTGATTAAGCAATAAATCTTCAAGATATACATCTTGTGTATCTAATACTCCATCTGTTCCATTAAATTCTATACTATAAGTTCCTGCTGTGACCGTTTTAAATGACAATGGCACAATATCAGTTTCAACAAAAGGTGTTGCTCT
>DAOLYL010000198.1:0-3635 GCA_035425765.1 Flavobacterium sp.
TTTACAAAAGTACATCGGGAAGAGAATTAGTATTCAGTCGCAGTTTTCAGTAGTCGGTTTTTAGTTTTGCTAAAATTAAATTCTCAACTTCTTCACTACTCCATTTTTCTTCGATGTTGTCTATTTTCAAAATTTCTTCCATAATTTTATTTTGAAAATCACCGATGGCTAAAGCTTCTGAATAAGGTTGCAAACTAAAAGTTACACGACTATAAAGTGGCATCCATTTATCGGGATGTTTATCTGAAAACCATTTTTCGATTTTTTTCTGTAGCAGGAATTTTTCATCAGCCGTTTTCGAACTCATTTCCATAAAATTTCTATACGAAAGTTCGGCTATGGCATCGGTATTTGGTTTTCTAGAATTTTCGTAATCGTTTAGCAAATTTGCCCAATCATCGCCATAGTGTTCAATCAAGTTACTTAAAACGGTAATATCCTCAAATCCAGCATTCATTCCGTGACCATAAAACGGAACAATTGCGTGGCAAGCATCACCAATAAGTGCTACTTTATTACTATATGTCCATGGAAAACATTTCATCGTTACCAAATAACTTGTAGGATTTTTAAAGAAATCATCAACAAGATTTGGAATTACTTCTTTGGTGTCAGGAAAATGTTTTGCGAAAAAAGTAACCAGTTGTTCTGTTGTTTTTAGTTCTTCAAACGAATTATCCCCATCATGCGGCATAAATAATGTACAAGTAAAACTTCCGTTTGGATTAGCCAACGCCATAAGCATAAAATTTCCTCGTGGCCAAATGTGTAAAGCGTTTTTATTTAGTTTATGCGTTCCGTCTGGATTGGCAGGAATATTTAATTCTTTGTAACCAATATTTAAAAATTCTTGCGAATAATTAAACATGCTTTGGCGTTGCATTCTGTGTCTAATTCTAGAAAAAGCACCATCGGCACCAAATGTTAAATCATAGTTTTTTGTAGTCCATTCACCTCTTTCGGTTTCACCAATAGATATTGTTGCAGTTGTCAAATCAACATCCCAAACTTTTTGCTCAAAGAAAAATTCAACTCCAGCTTTTTCGGCTAAATCGACCATTTTTTTATTCAACAATCCTCTAGAAAGCGAATAAATTACTTCGCCATCTTTACCATAAAATTGTTCGTTAACCGTATCAATACCAGTATGAATTGCTCTTTTTTCAACAGGAATTCCAATGCCTAAAACTTCGTCTTCTAAGCCAACATCTTTCAGTGCTTTTATTCCTCGGTCAGACAATACAAGATTTATAGAACGACCAGAGAAATTAATTTTTCTAATATCAGGACTTCTATCGTAAACATGAACCGTGTGACCTAATTTTTTAAGATATATTGCCAATAAAGTTCCAACTAATCCAGAACCTACAACGGCTATTTTTTTGGGAGTTTGCATTAAATAATTACGAATTACGAATTAAAAATTACGAATTAACGCATTTCTTTAACCACATTATTTATGATTACAAAGATGCGGTAATTTATTTTGCTATAAAAATCAATTTGGTAGAAGTTTCTAAAATCTCTTTCTTATTCATTTTCATTTTTCTAAACTGACCTTTATTGTACATTTCGGCTTGGTCGTTGTAGTGTTTACTCATTGGATTTCCCGAATTTCCAGTTGGCAAAATAGATACCGAATTTTCAACATCCGAAAAATCAATAATTCTTCGGGTTGATGGACCAGATTTTATATCGTAATTAGAATTATCGGTGTAAGAAAAAGCCAAATTATTAATAACTTCATTACTTCCAGCGATGTCAAATTTTCCAACATTAAAAAATGAACGTAATAGTTTTACTTGACCAATTGGATGAGCATGTTCTAGTTTATGAACTTTGTTCCAAGTCCATGAGTTTACGTCTTTTCCTAATTGATTTTCAAGCGAAAGAATGGCTTCTTCAAATGATTTTGTCAAAATAGTTGAACGATTTTCTTTTTTGCCTTTAGTCGAAATATTATCCCACCAAATAGAATTTTCGTTGGCAATTTGTGGTTCAATAATTTGTTTCACAATATGCGTAGCGAGCAAAGCTTCGAAGTCATTCTTGCCTAATTCATCTTCAAAAGTGTTTTTCAAATAATGATAAATGAATTTATTATAAATAGTTGATGCAATGTCATTTTCATTATTGGAACCATTCCATTTTGCTAGAATTTCGTAGCATTTTTTGTAGTTTTTCGATTGATTATTTGGTGAAATAGAAGTTAGAAACGACCTAACAATTGTTGAACTTCGGGAAGAAGTATTGTCAACAATCATTTTTTCGACATCGGTTTTTGTCCAATTGTTTTTTGGTAAAAGCAAGTTGTCTATTCGTTCGGCGCGGTCTTTTGGCAAATAATATCCTGGATACAAATAACCATCAATTGCTTCGGTTTGATTGTTGGCAGAATACAAATAATTCCAACTTGGGTTTAAAGCCGAAGGATTTTTATCAAAAGGCAAAAATTCTTTTTGATCGTCAATTCCATTGGAACCATTTAGTATGAAATTTGGATTGATGGATTTGTCCAGTTTATACAATTTTCCCGAAGCTGTCCATGAAATATTATTTTTTGCATCGCCATACATAATATTCAAACCTGGCGCATGAATGAGTTCGATACTTTTTCTAAAATCATCAACATTTTTTGAATGCGAAAGATGATACACCGCATCGAGAATTTGGTTTTTTTCTTGCGTATAAATCCAAGACATTGCAATTGGTTTTTTCGATGAAATAGTATTCATCACATCGTTCATGATTGGTCCGTGAATACTTTCTTTGATGTTCAAAACAATGTCTGAACTGTCTTTTACTTTAATCGTTTTTTTACGAATTTTGTAATCTAAAAATTCATTTTTATACATATACTGATTTGGATTTTCGGGATTATTTTCTTCCTGAAACAAATCAATATCATCGTTTTCAAACATGGTTAATCCATAAGCATAATCACGATTATGACCTAAAAGAGGAAATGGCGTTCCGGCAAGATAATAACCGTAAATTTCGTAGTTTGGTGTGGCAATATGAGCTTCAAACCAAGTACAAGGTTGGGCAAAACTAATATGCGGATCATTGGCAAAAATCACTTTGCCGTTTTTGGTTTTTTGCGAACCAATAATCCAACTATTACTTCCAATAAACGGCTGAACGGTTGAATTATCAAGCAAAGCATTTACTGTTCGTGAAATTTCGGCATAATCGCTGGTTTTGCCATCATAATTTTTGAGTTGAACAGTTCCAAAAGAACCATCAAGTCCAAAATCTTTGAGATATTCTGAACCGAGATTGTTACGAATATCAGTCATCAATGGATCGGTTTTTTGCGCCATAGCAAAGCTAAAAGACATAAACCCAAAAATATTGTAAACGTCTTTTAAGGTAAATGGTTTTTTCTCTAATCCTAATAAAGTGAATTCTACTGGAGTTTTTCCGTTTTCTAAATACTGATTAATACCGTCGAGATAAGCCAATGTCAGTTTGTAGGTTTCGGAGTTTTTATCAATTTGTGTGATTGCTTTTTCAGAGTTTTCATCGATGCCAAGTCCGGCAAAAAACATATCGGTTTTGGAAACTTTATTACCAAAAAGTTCGGCTAATCTTCCTGGAGCAATTCGGCGGAGCAATTCCATTTGCCATAATCT
>DAOLYL010000199.1:0-3630 GCA_035425765.1 Flavobacterium sp.
TGGAAACACAAAAAAAATCATCTTGGAAAAATAGCTACACTTGGGTTTTATTGGCCAATGCTATTTATATTATTATCTTTTTTCTTTTAATGCAATTATTCTTCTGATATGCAACAACTTGATTGGATAATATTATCGGTTACGCTACTTTTTATCGTTTTCTATGGTGTTTATAAAACCAAAGGAAGTGCCAACGTAGAAGAATATATTCTTGGCAACAAAGAAACGCCTTGGTGGACAGTTGGTCTTTCGGTTATGGCAACGCAAGCTAGTGCAATTACCTTTTTATCAACGCCAGGACAAGCGTATCACGACGGAATGGGTTTTGTGCAATTCTATTTTGGATTGCCAATCGCGATGGTGGTAATTTCTATGACTTTTATTCCTATTTATCATCGACTGAAAGTATATACTGCTTATGAATATCTCGAACAGCGATTTGACTTAAAAACACGTTCGTTTACAGCCATTTTATTCTTAATTCAGCGTGGTTTAGGAACAGGTTTAACCATTTATGCGCCATCAATTATTTTATCCTCTATTTTGGGATGGAATTTAACGATGCTTAATGTCATCATTGGGATTTTGGTAATTATTTACACGTTTACAGGTGGAACAAAAGCGGTAAACGTTACCCAAAAACAGCAAATGTTTATCATTATGAGTGGAATGTTTATCACGTTTTTCTTGATATTACATTATCTTCCAAACGATATGACTTTTTCAAATGCAATGCATATTGCTGGTGCCAATGATAAAATGAATATCCTAGATTTTTCTTTTGATCCTGAAAATAGATACACTTTTTGGAGCGGAATTACCGGAGGTTTTTTCTTGATGCTTTCCTATTTTGGAACTGACCAATCTCAAGTTGGTCGTTATCTTTCTGGAAAATCAGATAAGGAAAGTCAAATGGGATTGATTATGAATGGTTTCTTAAAAGTGCCAATGCAGTTTTTCATACTGTTAACAGGTGTAATGGTTTTTGTATTTTTTCAATTCAATCCAGTTCCGTTACATTTTAATCCTGTAAATCGTGATGCCATTGAAAAATCAATTTATGCAGACGATTACAATTCGCTTGAAAAACAATTAAATCAACTCAGCGAAGAAAAAAAGGAATTCAACTTGTTGTATATCGACCATTTGAACCAAAATTTTGACAATCCAATTTTAAGAAAAAAACTGAGTTCACTTTCTGAAAAAGAAAAAGATTTACACGACCAAGCCAAAGTCATCATTCAAAAAGTAGATTCCAAAGCGGAAACCAACGATAAAGACTATGTCTTTATCTATTTTATTCTAAACTACTTACCATCAGGATTGATTGGATTATTATTAGCCGTAATTTTATCGGCAGCAATGTCATCATCCGCTTCGGGATTAACCGCATTGGCTTCCACAACAGCGATTGATATTTATAAAAGAAACGTAAAAGGTCAAAAATCAGATAAGCATTTTGTAGATGCCACTAAATATTTTACATTACTTTGGGGAATTATTGCTATTCTTTTTGCTTGCGTAGGAACGCTATTTGAAAACTTAATTCAACTAGTAAATATTGTTGGTTCCATTTTCTACGGAACGGTTTTAGGTGTTTTCTTGGTTGGGTTTTATGTAAAATATGTAAAAGCAAACGCAATATTTTACAGTGCCGTAATCAGTCAAACTACCATTTTCTTTGTTTATTATTATACCATTCATATTTATCCTAATGGACAGGAAAAGTTAGGTTATTTATGGCTTAATTTCATTGGCGCATCATTAACTGTTGTTCTTTCAATTTTCTTTCAACTATTTAGTAAAAGAAAAGTTACTGCATAAAAAAACCACGAATTAGTTATAATTCGTGGTTTTCTATAAGATTAAGTAAAATTATTTTTTACTCCATTCTTTAATGCTTTCATTATTCATTTTAACATAATCATCGTTTTTAGCTTTTTCAGCTCCAGCCAATGATAATTTTGCTGTAGCAATTGCACCAGCTTTATCTCCTAATTTTCCTTGAATTAAAGATTTCAAACGTAAATGCCAAAATGGAACATCATCTCCAGCTTTAACTAAAGAAACTGCTTTGTTTACATACTCTAAAGCTTTGTTCAAATCTCCGTTAGACTGAAACAAATATTGTGCTGATGAAAAGTAATCTCCAGCAGTTGGTCCAGCCAATACTTTGTTGATACTAGCCATAGCCGCTTTTTGAGTAGGAACATCAAACTTAATAGAAATTAATGTTTTTTCCCATGAAATATCCAAACTTGCGCTATCATTTGACAAACTTCCAACAGAAATTGTGAACGTTTCTACTAAATTATTTAATGCAATTGGATCAACATTTGTGCTTAATGCTACTTTATTAACATCCCAGTTTTCTGGTGTTCCCCAATTTTCAGTATCCGTGTAGAAAACAACTTCCCACATATCCGCTTTTGGTGTTGTGAAAATTGCATATTTACCTTTTTTTAATGTTGTTCCTTTTATAACTACATCTTCGCTAAAAGTAACCATAGAATTCTGGTTAGCTCCAGTTCTCCATAATTTTCCAAAAGGAACTAAATCACCAAAAACAGTTCTTCCTTTTGCGCTTGGTCTAGAATATTCAACCGTTACATCTGTCAATCCAACCACTTGATTTAAAGTAGCTTTTGGGCTTGGAGCAGGCGTTTTTACTTGTGCTTCAATTGTAAAATTAGCAATAATAATTGCCAATGCGATAATTATTTTTTTCATGATATTAAAATTAGTTTTGTCAAAATTACAAATACTATTCCTTTCAAATGTTAATATAAACTTAAATCCAATTCTTTTTTGTTTAACATTTACACATAATTGTTAAACGTTTTGTATTTTTACAAAAAAAATCTAATGAAAATTTATCGTTTACATACAAAACAAAATTTACCAATAACAATTGACCAAGCATGGGATTTATTGTCGGATCCAAAGAATTTACAGAAAATAACTCCAGAATATATGGGTTTTAAAATTCTTTCTGGAGCTGATAGACCAATGTTTCCAGGACAAATCATCCAATACATTGTAACTCCAGTTTTAGGAATTCCTGCCAAATGGGTAACCGAAATTACACATGTAGTTGACAAAAAATATTTTGTTGACGAACAACGTTTTGGTCCATATGCGCTTTGGCATCATAAACATTTTATAAAAGAAATTCCTGGAGGTGTTGAAATGGAAGACATAGTAGATTATAAAGTTCCATTGGGAATATTAGGCCAATTGGTTCATCCGTTTTTAGTGAAGCCAAAATTGAATGAAATTTTTGAATACAGAAGAAAAAAATTAATAGAAATGTTCGGAGAATTTAAAGGATAACATCATGAAAAATATACTACTTATTGGCGGTTCATACGGAATTGGATTAGCCATTGCAAAAGAATTACAGTACGAAAATAAAGTTTATGTAGCTTCAAGAACTAATGATGAAATATCAGAAATGCATGTTACGCACCTTCCTTTTGATGCTTCAACCGATACTTTAGATACATCCAAATTACCAGAAGTTATTGACGGATTGGTGTATTGTCCTGGAAGTATTAATCTTCGTCCGTTTCGTGGTTTAAAACCTGAAGCATTTGAACAAGATTTACAAATAAATTTTATAAGTTTGGT
>DAOLYL010000200.1:0-3612 GCA_035425765.1 Flavobacterium sp.
TTTCTTTAGCATCAGCAATGGCTTCTGGAACAGCTTCTACACCAATTACTTTTTTGGCTTTTTTCGAAACGAATTGTGCAATAGTTCCAGTTCCAGTATATAAATCATAAACCACTTCATTTCCAGTTAATCCTGCAAATTCTCTAGTTATTTTATATAATTCGTATGCTTGGTCGGAATTGGTTTGGTAAAATGATTTGGCGTTGATAGAAAATTTCAAACCTTCCATTTCTTCCAAAATGTAATCTCTACCTTTATATAGTTTAATGTCTTGGTCGTATAAAGTGTCGTTTGCTTTGCTATTAATCACATATTGCAACGACGTAATTTGAGGAAATTTCTCGTGTATAAAATTCATCAACAACTCACGATTGGCTTTGTCGTTTTCAAAAAACTGAATCAACACCATAATTTCGCCAGTTGAAGCGGTTCGTATCATTAACGTTCGCAATAAACCTTCGTGATTTCTTGCATTAAAAAACGTCATATTGTTAGCAACTGCAAATTCTTTAATCGAATTACGAATGTCGTTCGATGGATCTTCTTGCAAATGACACTTTTCAATATCCAAAATCTTGTCCCACATTCTAGGAATATGAAAACCAAGCGCCGGTTTTTTGCTTAATGATTGGTCTTCGCTTTTAATTTCGGTTTCGTTTAACCATCGTGTGTCCGAAAAACCAAACTCCATTTTATTGCGATAGAAAAATTGTTTCTCCGAACCTAAAATAGGTTCAAAATCGGGCATTTCAATTTTTCCGATGCGTTTTAGGTTGTTATAAACTTCTTGATTTTTATAAAATAACTGTTGCTCATATTTCATGTTCTGCCATTTGCAACCACCACAAGCACCAAAATGTTGACAAACTGGTTCAATTCTGTTTTCAGAAAACGAGTGAAATTTAATGGCTTTACCTTCAAAATACGACTTGCGTTTTTTTAATGTTTGCACATCTACCACATCGCCTGGAACAACGTTGGGTATAAAAATGACTTGACCTTCGGGTGCTTTAGCTACAGATACACCTTTCGCACCAGCATCTAAAACGGTTATATTTTCAAAAATGACTTTGTTTGTTTGTTTTCTTCCCATGGCGCAAAAATAAACTATTGCATAAAACTGCCCATCGTTTTTAAGAATTTATTTTCAGCTAAAAACAACAACGACGCGATTTCTCGCGTCGTTATCTAAATATAGTTTGGGTAGTGTTTATTTTTAATACGAAATATTCAAAGTTCCTTCCGTTAGCGAAAGGTTGTCCATATTAATGGTTGACAACATGCCAGAGAATGTTCCGATTATTTTAGTATCATTACTTTCGGTGATATCACCCGTTATTTCGGTGCTTCCCATTTGATAATGTGTTCCATTGTTTACATATTGAACAAAGTAAATACTGTCCGAACCCAGTTTTTCTTTTCCTAAAGAGACCATAATGTTTTTTGAAGTATCGTCTATTTGCTTACCTTGAACTACTAAATCAGTGTAGCCATCATAGCGTTCTTCAATTACTTTTAGTGTGCCAAAAGTTCTTGTTTCGCCATTAATTTTTAATGTTAATGTTCCCGTAGCATTATGAACTATGATGTCGCTATTTTGATTGTCATCATCGTCAGAACAGGAAACAAAAGTGGAAGTAATAAACAGTAAGGTAAAAGCGTAAATAATTTTTTTCATAGTCATTGTAGATTTGTTTTTTCAAAGATGACTTTTCTAAAAAGGACAAACAAAAATTCTCTACAAACGGTTATAAAAAATCGTTATGAGTAAATCCTCTTGACTTTTATCCATAAAAAAAACGCCTACAAAGAGACGTTTTTCAGGTATAATAAAGTGGTATGTTTAGTGAGCAACATTAATTACGCCGTTAGAAACAGTTACTGTTGAACCGCTTTCGCTAGTTAGTATCGCTGAGAAAGTACCTTTAATTTTAGTGTTAGAACTTTCAGTAATGTTAGCCGTTATTCCAGATTCTGATGCTTGATAAAAAACATCGCCATCAAAATATTGAATGAAATAAACGCTTTCAGAACCTGTTGTATCTTTCCCTAAAGAGATAGAAAGCATCTTAGTAGCATCATCCGATTGGATAGCATCCACAATAAAATCAGTATATTCATCATATACTTCTTCGGTAACGGTTGCATTTTTAAATGTTTTTGCTGCGCCATTAATCTTGGCACTCATATCGCTGCTTTTTGAGTCGCTATCACTTGAACATGATGAGTAACTAAAAGCCACAGCTACAAAAGTTAGAATACAAAAAATCTTTTTCATTTTATTAGTTTTAGGTAGAAAGCAAATTTAAAATTTTATTTTTAAAAATACCTTATAAAATTCCGATTATAATTTTAACCATTTCAAGAGATGTCTATTTTTCATTAAGAAAACAACATCAAATAGTTAAACTTTTGTTAAAACCAAATACGATTTATACTACATTAAAACTTTTTACGTTCTGTATTATGAGATCTCAAATTAAAAATATTATTAATTTTTAAACTTGAAAAAAAATGGCAAGACAAAATTTAATCTCTGTCGAAATAGTTGATGCTACTGTTGCAGAAGCTATTGTAACTGTTAATAACACGCGTACTGAGTTTCCTTTTTTAATAAACCTTTCTGCCGAAGAGCGAAAGAATTTCAGAAAAATGGGACCAAAGAGTGTTGATTATGTAAACGAAAACTTATTGGGAGCCAACCAGTTTCCATCGAGTTTGCCTGCCGATTTTCCTGTTGCTGAATTTACTAAAGACGTTGCAGCTATAAACAAGTTGTATCCATTATTAATAGCATCACAGGTATTAACAGAAGCGTTGAACGATACTATCTTAGCCCTTTCGTCGGACGCGATGAAAGAAGCTGACGAAGTATATGGCTTTTTAAAAGTAGCTGCTAAACGCGATGCCAATGCCAAAGCGTTGGTAGAGCAAATAAGTAAACGTTTTAAAGGTCAAGGGAATTTTAAAAATCCGTAATTTATCTTTTAATCTAAAAAGACGACCAACCCGCAACGGTTGGTTTTTTTATTTTTTATTGATAACTCCACTTTAGGGATTGCAAACTGTTTTTCAGAGATTGCAAATCGTTCTTTAGAGAATACAAACCCTTATCTTCTATTTGCAATCTCTTCTTTAGAGAATGCAAACCCAACTTTAGAGATTGTTAATCCTTATTTTCTATTTGTATTCTCTTCTTTTGAGATTGCAATATCTTCATTAGAGAATGTATTCCCTAAAAAAGGGTTTGCATTGTGTTATTTAGAGATAGTAGTAAATTAGTATCTTTGATGAAATATAATTTCAGGAAATTTTAAACATGACAAAGCATTTAGCACTCCTTCGCGGCATCAACGTATCAGGACACAACATGATAAAAATGGAAGCGTTGAAAAACATGCTGGAAAACATGGGTTATTCGGATGTGGAAACGTATATCCAAAGTGGTAATGTGTTTGTTACTACTGACGAAGAAAGCGGTTCGGCTGTGGGTTTTGCCATCAAACAAGAAATCTACAAAGTCTTTGGACACGATGTTCCAGTGATTGTGGTTACTAAAAACGATTTGGAATTGTGTTTTAAAAACAATCCGTTCCTCAAGGAAAAAGAAGT
>DAOLYL010000201.1:0-3558 GCA_035425765.1 Flavobacterium sp.
ATGTTAAGGACAGAATGTTCGACCTTAACGAAACCATCAACTGGAAGCCAAAAGCAACTGGTGAAGGTCGTTTTGGAAATTGGTTGAAAAACGCCAACGACTGGAACTTATCGCGTTCAAGATATTGGGGAATTCCATTACCAATTTGGAGAACCGAAGCTGGTGCCGAAGGTTCGGCAGAAGAAATTCTAATTGGTTCAGTAGAAGAATTGTATTCTGAAATTGAAAAATCTATCGCAGCTGGTTTCCAAAAAGAAAATCCTTTTAAAGGTTTTGAAGTTGGAAATATGAGCGAAGAAAACTACGATTTGGTCGATTTACATAAAAATGTAGTCGACGCAATCACGTTAGTTTCTGCTTCTGGAAAACCAATGAAACGCGAAAGTGATTTGATTGATGTTTGGTTCGATTCGGGTGCAATGCCTTATGCACAATGGCATTATCCATTTGAAAATAAAGATAAAATTGACGAAAATAAAGATTTTCCAGCCGATTTTATTGCAGAAGGAGTTGACCAAACGCGTGGTTGGTTTTATACATTACACGCCATCGGAACGTTAGTATTTGATAAAATTGCTTATAAAAATGTAGTTTCCAACGGATTAGTTTTAGACAAAAACGGACAAAAAATGTCGAAACGTTTAGGAAACGCAACCGATCCATTTGAAACCATTGCCGAATATGGTCCAGACGCGACACGTTGGTATATGATTTCAAATGCAAATCCTTGGGATAACTTAAAGTTTGATATTGAAGGAGTTGCTGAGGTTCGTAGAAAATTCTTCGGAACGTTATACAATACCTATTCGTTCTTCAGTTTGTATGCCAATATTGACAATTTCACTTATTCAGAAGCTGAAATTCCGTTAAACGAAAGACCAGAAATCGATCGTTGGATTTTATCTGAATTGCATACATTAATAAAAGTAGTTGATGAAGCTTACGCTGAGTATGAGCCAACAAAAGCAGCAAGAGCAATTTCCGATTTCGTACAAGAGAATTTAAGCAACTGGTACGTTCGTTTGTGCCGAAGAAGATTCTGGAAAGGTGAATACGGAACGGATAAAATTGCGGCGTATCAAACGCTTTATACGTGTTTGTTAACTGTTGCAAAATTGGGTGCGCCAATCGCTCCATTCTTCATGGACAAACTTTACAGAGATTTAACGCAGGCAACACATTCAGAGGAATTTGAGTCTGTACATTTGGCAAAATTTCCAGAAATAGTTGAAAACTTTGTTGATAAATCACTTGAGAGCAAAATGATGAAAGCACAAACCGTTTCATCACTAGTTTTATCACTCCGTAAAAAGGAAATGATAAAAGTACGTCAACCTCTGCAAAAGGTTATGATACCTATACTTGACGAGAATCAACGTGCTGAAATCGAAGCTGTTTCCGACCTAATAAAAGCCGAAGTAAACGTTAAAGAAATTGAACTTTTAGACGATGCGTCAGGTGTTTTGGTGAAGCAAATTAAACCTAATTTCAAGACTCTTGGACCTCGTTTTGGCAAAGATATGGGATTGATTTCCAAAGAAATACAAAATTTTAAACCAGAACAAATTGCCGAATTAGAAGCAAAAGGTATGCTAGTGCTTGTTATTTCAGGAAAAAGCATAATTTTAACAACCGAAGACGTTGAGATTTCCTCTCAAGATATTCCGGGTTGGTTAGTAGCCAATGCAAATGGCATAACTGTTGCATTAGATATTACGCTAACCGAAGAATTGAAAAACGAAGGAATTGCAAGAGAGTTAGTCAATAGAATTCAAAACCTTAGAAAAGACAGTGGGTTTGAAGTAACAGACAAAATAAAAGTGCAATTACAACATAATGATATTTTAGCGAAAGCAATAAAAGAAAACGAAAACTATATCAAATCGGAGACATTAACTGAAACTTTGGTTTTAGAAAATGAAGTGACAAATGGTTCTGAAATAGAATTTGATGAGATAAAAACAAGAATATTAATTTCTAAATAATTAAGAACGATTATGGTAGAAGAAAAATTAAGATACTCAGATGCTGATTTGGCAGAGTTCAAAGAAATTATTGTAAACAAAATTGAGAAAGCAAAAGCCGATTTAGAATTAATAAAAAGTGCTTACATGAATGATTTAAATAATGGAACTGATGATACATCGCCAACATTTAAAGCATTTGAAGAAGGAAGCGAAACCATGTCTAAAGAAGCAAACTCACAATTGGCTATTCGTCAAGAAAAGTTTATTCGCGACTTAAAAAATGCGCTTTTCCGTGTAGAAAACAAAACCTATGGCGTTTGTAAAGTAACTGGAAAGTTAATTGGCAAAGAAAGATTGAAAATCGTTCCTCATGCTACGATGAGTATTGAAGCAAAAAATTTGCAACGATAATACGTTAAAAACAAATTCTTTAACGCTCCTTTTTGGAGCGTTATTTTTTTAGAAAAAAACACTATTTTTGCGCCACTAATTTTTCAGACAATGTCATTACGAAATTCCGTTTTAATTATAACTATCATACTTTTAGTTG
Source organism: Flavobacterium sp. (assembly GCA_035425765.1). Classification (GTDB taxonomy): domain Bacteria; phylum Bacteroidota; class Bacteroidia; order Flavobacteriales; family Flavobacteriaceae; genus Flavobacterium. The sequence continues at coordinate 2,518 of DAOLYL010000201.1, forward strand.
ATCAATTCTCGAAAATTTATATCAAAACTAATTTTGTATTAGGAGAAACTGTTCATGTTTTTGATTGGTTTAAAATTCTATTTATTGAAAACGAAGGAATGGCATGGGGAACAAAAATTCCAGGTGAATACGGAAAATTAATCCTGACTGTCTTTAGAATTATAGCGGTTTTTGGAATCGGATATTGGCTATATGAATCGAGCAACAGACGCAGTTCTAACTATTTAATGGTAGCCATTTCATTAATATTTGCTGGTGCTTTGGGTAATATTATTGACTCGGTTTTCTACGGAAGACTTTTTAGTGATAGTCATTATCAACTAGCCGAAATGTTTACTGACAAACCTTATCAATCTTGGTTTCATGGCGAAGTAGTCGATATGCTATACTTCCCAATATTTGAAGGCAATTTTCCTGATTGGATGCCTATTTGGGGCGGAAAAACCTTTAAGTTTTTCAACGCCATTTTCAATGTTGCCGATATTTCTATTTCAACTGGAATTGGAATTTTAATTGTATTCAACAAAAAAGCATTTGCTAAAATAGAATCAATTAGAAACTACTAATTCCAAAAGGCGTAACGCAAAAATCCAACCGAACATCAGCTGCTGAAACATCACTAATACTGTCTTCTGGTTCAAAAAAAGACAAACCAATTTTCACAACATCTTCTCGGCATTTCGTGAGCAAATTGTCATAAAATCCTTTGCCATATCCTACTCTATTTCCATTTTTATCATAAGCCAAAAGCGGAACAAAGACCACATCAAGTTTAGCAACTGGAACCTCAATGCCATCTACAGGTTCAAAAATGTTGTATTCGTTTTTTTGAAATTTAGTATTATCCGTCAAAAGATAATTTGTCATTTCTCTGGTTTCAAAATTACTTTTCGAAACCACAATCTCTCTGTCTTTTCCTGCTAAAATTTGAAGAATAAATTCCGTTTCCACTTCTTTTTGCTCTTCAATGGTTAGAAAAAGATGAAAATAGGTCTTCTCCCAAATGTCCAACTGTAGCAATCTATTGGCAATCGCTAAGCT
>DAOLYL010000202.1:0-3454 GCA_035425765.1 Flavobacterium sp.
ACAACCCTCGCAGGGTTTTGAACCCTGCGAGGGTTAATAACAAACAACAACTACCTTTCAATCAGGGTTTTTCCTATTCAAAAACAGGGAAAACCCTATTTAGCCACTAGGGAAAATCCTATTACGAATTAGGGTTTTCCCTGTAGGATGGTTTTTTTAGTTAATCTAAATTTGATATGTCAAACTATAAAACATATTAATTATGAGAACTATTAAATTAACCTTTCTAGCTTTTCTATTCCTTTTTGGAACCAGTTATTTACACGCTCAAAAAATTGCATCAGATAGCGAAGGTGAAAGCGTATTTTCAAATTATTCATTCGATGACTACAAAATAGACATCAGTACAGACGAACCCTTTAGCATTGGATTTTCAGGTTCACAATTTAAAAACTCTTTTTCCAAAGTAAAAAAAGACGTTTCTAACAAAGCTAAAGATTACTATTTCAAATATGGTCTATTAAACTCGGGTGATCAACTGGATTTTAGCAAATTAAACAATAATAAGTTCGGACATTCATTCAAAATTGGGTACCAAAGCATAGTTACATCACTTGCTAATATAAACCAAACCTTTTTAGGTCGTGGTGGATTAGGTGTCAGTGCTTTTTTTAATATTGATAATTTTGATTACTTCAATAGCGCAACTCAAGTAGAAACTACAAAACAACCTGTCTCTTATGGTGTTGAACTTAACGGAATGTTTATTTTTAAAAAAACAATCACTAGTTTCGAAAAAATCACATTCATCTCCTATTTTGAAGCTAAATATTTTGTTAAAACATGGAATAACAATACTTTATTAAACTATCAATCTGATGATAATTTTATTTTAGACAATAGTGATACCATTGTTGTTTTAGAGGATTTTAAAGGAAAATATGGTGTTTTAGATAATGATATAAGTAGAGTTAGAATAGCAGTATCGGAACCTATTTTTTATAGAAGGGTAAATTTAACTCCTTATATCGTTACAAACATAACCTCAAATACTAAACCATTATACCTCATGGGAGCCAACTTCAATTTTATACAAGCAGAAATAAACAGACAAGAATTAAACTTCGATTCAACATTTGGGATAGGAATTGATTATGCTTATCAGGATAGTGTATGGAGTAAACCTACAGTGTTTTTAAGAGGTAGTATAAATTTTGGAAAATACGCTAAGGATTAATTTATAAAACAACAAACAGGTTAGCTGAAAACTGTATAGAGTAAGCAACACATAAAAACATTTATATCATGGAACATGCACTTTATTGGAACGAAGTAGCTATTGAAGCTAACCGTTTAAGTTTTACAAATTTAAAAGAAGGAGAAGTCCCAGAACAAGGTGGACCAACGCTTGGCTCAAGAGCGTTAGGAATTATACATCTTGCCATGCACGATGCTTATAAAGGTATATCAGGAACCAGTAAATTTGATTTTTATTTAACTCCTGCTCTTCAACCAGCAATCCCTAATCTAACAGGTATAGATAGACAAAAGGCATCAGAAACAGCAATTGCAGCGGCTGCTCATAGCACCTTAGTGGCACTATATCCAAAAAGTAAATCCTACTTTGATGAAAGACTAAATTCATTACCTGATATTTTAGAATTTCAACAAGCTTATCAATATGGCTGTGAAATTGCTACTACTATTCTAGAATTAAGAAAACACGATCCAGGAAATTCAGATGCTGGATATAATCCACCACCAGGAAGAGGAAAACACAAAGCCGATCCAAATAATTCAAACCAAGATTTTCTTGGTCCGTTTTATGGCAAATCTAAGTTGTTTTCTACTAGCAAAAGATATGAACTAACTAACCAACCTTTTACAATTAATGGAACATTCAACTCCAATGATCCAGAATATAAAAGAGCATTTGAGCAAGTAAAAATCAAAGGAATTGCAACAGAGCAAATGGGAACACTAGCTCCAACAGATGATAAAAGAACCAGTGAAGAAAGTTTAATAGGTGTTTATTGGGCCTATGATGGAGCAAGAAACATTGGAACACCACCAAGATTATACAATCAAATTGTTAGAGTAGTAGCTAAGGAAAACACCAATTTAATAGGTTTTTCTAACTTGACTGAGAGAAACATTCGTTTGTTTGCACTAGTAAATGTGGCTATGGCTGATGCAGGAATTCTTGCTTGGGAGGAAAAATACAGACACAACCTTTGGAGACCTATTAATGGAATAAGAGAACACGATAACTCAATGGGGGAATCAGGAACTCCAACTAGTAATTTTAATGCAGATTGCGATCCATTTTGGTTGCCGTTGGGTGCTCCAAAATCTAACATTGAAAAACCTAACTTTACTCCTGATTTTCCTGCATATCCTTCTGGTCATGCTACTTTTGGTGCTTCATCACTTCATATAACAAGATTGTTTTTCGGTATTCCGCTTGGAGATAGAAAAAAAGACAATTTATTTAATGGATATGAATTCACTTCAGATGAATTAAATGGAATTACAAAAGATAATAACAGTACAATTCGTCCTTTTCATAAAAGAAAGTTCGATAATGGATTATGGGAAATGATTGTCGAAAACGCATTAAGTAGAATATATCTAGGTGTTCATTGGTCTTTTGATGCTTTTAAAACTAAAAGCGATAACAAAACACCTGACCTAGACAAAAAAACTGGTGGAGTAGATTTAGGAATCTCAATAGCAGAAGATATCTTTACTAATGGTTTGAAACAATCTAATACTTAGATTAATAAATCTCAGTCGTCAAACAAACAATTCCCAAACCCAAGCCCAAAGCTTGGGTTTTTTATTAATAAAAAAAAGAGATTGGAGCTAAACCACAATCTCTTTCTATAAAAATAAATCTAAAAAATCTTTATCCCAAATGTGAACCTAAATCATTGTTCATGCCTCTAACTGCATCAGCACTTTTTGCAAACAACGCTTTTTCTGCATCATTCAAGTTGATGTCAACGATTTTTTCAACACCATTTTTACCGATGATACATGGAACACCTATACAAATATCACTTTGACCATATTCACCTTCTAAGAATACTGAACAAGGAATCATTTTCTTTTGGTCGTTCAAAATAGCATCAACCAAATAAGAAACACTTGCACCTGGCGCATACCAAGCCGAAGTTCCTAATAATCCAGTTAAAGTTGCTCCACCAACCATAGTGTCAGCAGCAACTTTTGCCAATGCTTCTTCCGATAAAAATTGAGAAACTGGAACACCATTATAAGAAGCTAATCTCGTTAATGGAATCATTGTTGTATCACCGTGACCACCAATTACCATTCCTGAAATATCGTTAGCTGGTTTGTCTAAAGCCAAAGATAAATATGTTTTGAAACGTGAACTATCTAAAGTTCCACCCATTCCAATAATTCTATTTTTAGGTAAACCTAATGATTTGAATGCTAAATACGTCATTGTATCCATAGGATTAGATACAATCACAAAAATAGCGTTTGG
>DAOLYL010000203.1:0-3448 GCA_035425765.1 Flavobacterium sp.
TTTGGCATATTTTTAAAATTTGTGGAAGCACTTAAGCGATAATTCTGTGAAAAACTTTCGGTATCGACAACATCTTCGGCAGCATTTAATGGATTTACTTGAATGTTATAAAACTTACTCCAATTGACATTTGCACTAAAATTAGCTTTGTAATATTTCAAGAAAGAACGACCATATCTTCCACTTGCTGAAAAATTCTCGTCACCAAATGGCGAGTTAATTGGCGAACCAATTTGATTTACTCCTTCAAATAATGCTCTAGTTTTAATAGCATCAACTGTTTTCGTATAACTGACATTGGCACCAAAGTTCTCGAAATTGAACATATTAAATTTTTGATAATTCAAAGAATGACTTTGTATCACTGAATTATTCAAATCTCTATTTCCAGAAAACAAACTGCTATAACTATTAAAAATTGTTCCTACAGCATAGTTGTTAATATTGGTAAAATTATTGGTCAATCCGAAATTATAATTTAACGTTTCCGATTTTTTGATTTGATAAATCATCTGAAAATCGGGCAATAAACGATACATTTCTTGATTTACATTTGTTCCTAATTGCGTATTAGTCAAATTGAATCGATGCAACGTAATTCCTGGTGTAAAAGTAAATTTACCCGTTAACCACTTGAAATGAAATCCTAAATAAGTATCATTATAACGGTAGCTAACATCATTGTTGTTTTCTGTAGCATTCAAATTATTAACTGTTCCGTCATCCAATCGCTGAAAAATTGATGAATCTAAACTTTGATAAACATAAGAGTTTGCCAGGGTAAAATTCAGATTTGTTTTTGGTGTCAACACATAATAATAATCTAATCGGCTGTCTAGTTTATTAGTTTTAATGAAACGGCTTTGTGTTATATCATTTCTATTTTGCGTTTGGTTATAACCTAAAAAATCAAACGGTTGAAACTCTAAATTGGCATTATACAACGGATCTTCGTTTTGATATAAATGCTGACTTTCGAAGGCAAAAATATGTTTGTCTGTTGGCGTATAATAAAAACTCAAATTCTGATTGATATTTACTGGATCTTGCTTTTTGGAAGTCAAAACGCTTTCATCAGTATTTATTCCAGAAACATAATTAAACACTTGACGGTACAATTCGTTGTTTTCTCTTTGTGCCGATATTCGGGTTAAGATATCATAATCCAATTGAAATTTTGCATTTGGTTTATAGGTTGTACTCAACTTAAATAATCCTAAATTATTTTTTTGACTTCCAGCATCATCTCTAACTTCAGTTGAAGATACTTCGGTTGTATTAGGTTTTAAAATATTAACCGTTGATGCTGTCTCCGTATCAACCAAAGTAGAAGTTGCAATGGCAAAACCACTTAAACTCCAGCTTTTTGATGGATTGTATGAAAAGTTGGTTGCGCCAAAATGCGATTCGATTTCCTTAACTCTATTGTCTTGAAAAAAGCTAATTCCAAGTGAATTGCTTCCAACATTGATGCTTCCGCCACCTTTACCCATAATATTTCTAAAACCACCACTGAACCTGAAATAATCCTGAATAGTAAATGCTTGTTGACCAACATTATTACTATTTCCCATAATATTAATACTGTATTTTGGACTGTAGTAAAACGCTTTTGGCGCAACAACATAACGAGAATCATCGTGTCCAACGCCAATTCCAGCTGTCATATCACCAAACCAGAAGTTTTTCTTTCCTTCTTTCAGTTTGATGTTCATTGCTAAATTGTCTTGATTGTTTTCAACACCTTTCATAATGGAATTTTCGTTGTAATTGCGAAGTACTTGAACTTTATCAATTGCATCAGCAGGAATGTTTTTTACACCTAATTTAGTATCGCCATCAAAGAAATCTTTTCCTTCAACCATTAATTTAGTTACTGGTTTTCCTTCTACTTTAACTTGACCTTCGGCATCAACTTCAACTCCGGGAAGTTTTTTCAGAACATCTTCAAGCTTTCTTTCCGTTCCTGTTGTAAACGAATCGGAATTATAAACAATCGTATCGCCTTTTATCGAAACGGGCATTTCACGAACGATTTCCACACCTTGAAGCTCAATTCCACCACTTTCCATCGTGATGTTTTGAGTAATATTTTCTCCTTGAGTTGTAATAGTGATTTCTTTGTTCTGCATTCCTAAATAACTCAACTTGATGAAATAGGTCGAATTGGTTTTTAGATTTAGCAAAAATTTTCCTTTATCATTTGTGATTGCATACGCATCCATGGCTTTGGTAGTTTGGTTCATTGCCATGACATTTGCCATTTCTAGCGGAGCTTTGCTATCATCTTGAATTATACCTTCAAAACGAACGGTTTGTGAAAAAGAAATTGTTGAAATTAATAGAAATAAAAATAGGATTGATTTTTTCATGTTTTTGGCTTAGAAAATAATTGGATTAATGTTCGAAAATGATAACACCGTCTTCATTTGCCAAGCTTGCCGTTTTTTTCTTTAAGATTTCATCAAATTTCTTTTGAGTAACTTTTTCACCTGTATTTGGTGCTTTTATTTTGGTTTTTTCCTTAGTTCCCAAAACAACTTTAGAGCAAAGAAGCATATTGTCACCATCATTAACTTCAAGTATCAACCCTGGCAAACCCCAATAATTATCAGGACCAAAACTTACTGGGATTTCTGGCGAATACCAAGCAGTAACGACCTTATCTTCTGGCTTATCCATTTTGAAAAGTGATGGTTTTTTTTCTTCTTTTTTCAAAAATTCATCATAATCGTTTTTTTGCTTTTCGCTAACTGGAATGACCAATTCGGCTTTAAAGCAATTGTAATCGCCAATTTTCTTAGTTTCATCAATAAGTTTCCATTCCGGTTTTACTAATGGTTCAACAACTAAGAACTCTTTTCCAAAAATTTCGTCTTCAACTACGCTACTTTTTTCTTTAACATTGAGATATTTTTTTCCAGCACTCGAAAAACTTATTGAAATAGACATTCCATCAGTAGCTTCGGGTTTGTCTAATTTTTGTTGTTCTTCATAAATACATTCTATTTTGTTAAAAGTAAGGACATATTGTTTTTCTGAAGCTTTTTTCATTGCTTCTTCAACCGCTTTTTGAAACTCTGGATCAAGTGGTTCTTTGGTTTTTGTTTCAACTTTCTCTGTTTTTTTCTTTACAATTCTTTTCGAAAAATAATCGGCCTTTCCTTGAAAATCTTGTGCTTTTGCTAAAAAACATAGTAATGAAAATGATAAAACTAGTACAACTTTTGTCATGATATGTTGGATTAATGATTGATTTAAATTTTTATCGTGTAGTTCTCATTTGAAAACCGCCTTGACCTCTACCCATTTCGCTCATCTCTTCCATTTTTTTTGTCACAATTTCATCATATTCTTTTTGAGAAACTTCTTTGCCATTATTTGGTGCTTTTATTTCGGCTTTGTCTTTTGGATTTAAAACCACTTTGGAACAAAGAATTGTAGTTTT
>DAOLYL010000204.1:0-3437 GCA_035425765.1 Flavobacterium sp.
AAACAATAACTATTTTCTGCCACTAACTTAGCAGTAATAGTTTCTCTTAAACCAACAATATTAGGCATGTTAGTATATTTTGTAAAACGACGTAATCCCATAAGCATCATGCGTTGTTCATCGCCTTCGGCAAAAGAAATGATGCTCTCTTTACCTTTTTGAGTAACGATATCAACAGCTTTATATAAGTAAAGCTTTGCCATAGCTATTTGCTCTTGTACCTTGGCTTCGCCTTCTTTTTTGGCTAGTTTTTCGGTTCTAAGCACGGTGCTTTCTGCCATATAAATTTCTATCAGCATGTCAGCAGCAGCCATCAAGAGCTGTTGGTGAGCGTCTAAATCCATTCCAAATTTCTGAACGGCTGCACCCGCAACCATTAGGAATGCTTTTTTCAGTTTGCCTATCATTTCTTTTTCTTCCGAAAATAATTCAGAATAATCAGGAGTTTCAAACGAAGGAATACCCATTAAATCTTCCTGAACTTTCATTGCTGGTCCAAGCAAATCAACATGACCTTTCATCGCTTTTTTGATTAACATTCCAACCGATAACATTCTGTTGATTTCGTTGGTTCCTTCATATATACGAGCAATACGAGCATCGCGCCAAGCACTTTCCATTGGAGTATCTTCAGAAAAACCCATTCCGCCATAGATTTGAATTCCTTCATCGGCACAGTTTTGAACATCTTCCGAAACAGCTACCTTAAGGATGGAACACTCAATAGCAAATTCTTCAACACCTTTTAATTCCGCTTCTTGATGAGTTGCACCTTCTGCTTCACGAAGTTTGATGCGGTTTTCAATGTCTTTTGCTGCGCGATAAGTTGCGCTTTCACCTGCATAAGCAGAGGTAGCCATTTCGGCTAATTTATATCGGATGGCACCAAATTGTGAAATCGGCGTGTTAAATTGTACTCTTTCGTTAGCATAATTCACAGCTCCCGAAGTTACTCTACGTTGCGCATCAAGACAAGCTGCGGCTAATTTTATACGACCAACATTCAAGGCGTTCATAGCAATTTTGAAACCTTCACCACGAGCAGCCAGCATGTTCTCTACCGGAACTTTAGTATCAGCAAAGAAAACCTGACGAGTAGAAGAGGCACGAATTCCTAATTTATGCTCTTCTTCGTTCATAGTAATTCCATTGCTTGTGTCATTTTCTACAATAAAACCCGTGATGTTTTTATCATCTTCAATTCTTGCAAAAACTATAAAAACTGAACAAAATCCTGCATTGGATATCCACATTTTTTGTCCAGTAATAGAATACGTTTTTCCATCTTCAGATAAAACCGCTTTCGTTTTTCCAGAGTTAGCATCAGAACCTGCGCCTGGTTCTGTTAAACAATAAGCGCCAAACCATTCGCCAGAAGCTAATTTTGGAACATATTTTAATTTTTGTTCTTCCGTTCCGTACAAAGTAATTGGCATAGTTCCAATTCCGGTATGTGCACCAAAAGCTGTTGAAAACGAACCTGTTGCTCCCGAAATATAGTCGCAAACCAAGCAAGTATCAACAAATCCCATTCCCATTCCGCCATAGTTTTCTGGAACGGCAACGCTTAGAAAACCCATTTCTCCAGCTTTACGCATCATTTCTTCTGTAAATGCATAATCTTTTGCCTCAAAACGATTTTTGTTTGGCCAAATTTCTTTGTCAACGAATTCTTTTACTGAATCACGCATCATGATTTGCTCTTCTGAGAAATCTTCTGGAGTAAAGACATTTTCACATTTGGTTTCTTTTACCAAAAATTGTCCACCTCTTGTTATATCTTCCATAGTTTATTTTTTTAGAGAAAAGAAGAAAGATGCAAGAAAAAAGATTAAAATTCCAATTTACTGATAAAGCCAGTAGTCATTTTTTGGAATTCAATAATCTTGTTTTCTATTTCTATCGTTTTTTCGTTGGTTATATATTTATTTTGATTTGCTATTAATAATTGTGTTTGTAATTCAAATGAAGAACCTAAACTAATATTTAGATAATGTTTAAAATGATTGTTACCTCTGTTAGAACCTTCTGCAATATTTGAAGGCATTGAAACAGCAGCTCTATTCATTTGACTTACTAAACCATAAACTTCATTCTTTGGAAATTCTAGACCTATTTTATGAATATCTGAGGTGATTTCCATTGATAACATCCAAATTTTAAGATTTTTAAAGTTATGTTTCATAAGTCTTGTCTCTTGTTTCTTGCCTCTATTCTCTATAATAATTCAAAAACACCTGCACTTCCTTGTCCGGTTCCAACACACATGCTTACAATTCCGTATTTATCGCCACGACGTTTCATTTCGTCAAATAATTGTACTGATAGTTTTGCACCTGTACAACCTAGTGGATGACCTAATGCGATTGCACCACCATTAACGTTAATGATTTCTGGATTTAGATTTAATTCTCTTGTAACGGCTAATGCTTGTGATGCGAAAGCTTCGTTTAGTTCGATTAATCCAATATCATTTAACGATAAACCAGCTTGTTTCAGTGCTTTCGGAATTGCTTTTACTGGACCAATTCCCATAATTCTTGGTTCAACTCCTGCTGATGCAAAATTTACTAATCGTGCAATAGGAGTGATGTTTAATTCTTTTACTAATTCTTCACTCATGATTAAAACGAAAGCTGCACCATCACTCATTTGCGAAGAGTTTCCAGCAGTTACACTTCCGTCAGCGGCGAAAACTGGACGTAATTTATTTAACGCAGCAATATTGGTGTCAGCTCTTGGACCTTCATCTTTATTCACAACGTATGATTTTGTTTCTTTTTTACCATTTTCATTGATAAAAGTCTGTTCAACCGTAATCGGAACAATTTGTTTGTCAAATTTACCTTCGGCTTGTGCTTTCAAAGCTTTTTGATGTGAATTGAAAGCAAACTCATCTTGATCTTCACGAGAAATATTGAATTGTTTGGCAACAGCTTCTGCCGTTAAACCCATTCCCCAATAATAATCTTCGTTTCCTTCTTTTGCTACAGCGTAATCTGGCGTAGGTTTGTATCCGCCCATTGGGATGAACGACATACTTTCGGCACCACCAGCGATGATGCAGTCTGCCATTCCGCTTTGGATTTTGGCTGTTGCCATTCCGATAGTTTCAAGTCCAGAAGCGCAATATCTGTTAACGGTTACTCCAGGAACATCGGTTACTTTTAATCCCATTAATGAAATTAATCGTCCTACGTTCAGTCCTTGTTCGGCTTCTGGCATGGCGTTTCCAACCATTACGTCATCAATTCTTTTCTTGTCGAAATCAGGCAATTCATTCATCATGAACTGAATGGTTTCTGCAGCCAATTCGTCAGGTCTTTTAAATCTGAATACTCCTTTTGGAGCTTTCCCAACGGCTGTTCTGTATGCTTTTACAATATATGCTGTTTTCATTTTTTTTATTTTTGAGAGGAAAGAAGCAAGAGTTAAGA
>DAOLYL010000205.1:0-1568 GCA_035425765.1 Flavobacterium sp.
ACGTTGGTCATGCCAGTGCAATTTGTTTAAATTTTGGTTTAGGAATTGATTATCAGTCGCCTGTAAACTTGCGTTTTGATGATACCAATCCAGCCAAAGAAGAACAGGAATATGTTGATGCTATCAAAAAAGACATAGAATGGCTTGGTTATCAATGGAATACAGAATGTTATGCATCTGATTATTTCCAACAATTATACGATTGGGCTGTTGAATTTATCAAAAAAGATAAAGCTTATGTTGACAGTCAATCTTCTGAAGAAATGGCGAAACAAAAAGGAACGCCAACTCAAGTTGGAACCAATTCTCCATACAGAAATCGTTCGGTTGAAGAAAATTTAAACCTTTTTGAACGCATGAAAAATGGCGAATTTGAAGAAGGAACGCATATTCTTCGTGCTAAAATTGACATGTCGCATAACAATATGTTGATGCGTGATCCAATCATGTATCGTATTTTGAAAAAACACCATCATCGTACAGGAAATGATTGGTGTATTTATCCAATGTATGATTGGGCACACGGCGAAAGTGATTATTTGGAACAAATTTCACACTCGTTTTGTACGCTTGAATTTTTGCCTCACAGAGAATTATACGATTGGTTTTTAGATCAAGTTTATGACGAAACAAAAGTTCGTCCGAAGCAAAGAGAATTTGCTCGAAGAAACCTTTCACATACCGTAGTTTCTAAACGAAAATTATTGCAATTAGTTGAAGAAAAGCATGTTAACGGTTGGGATGATCCGCGAATGAGTACCATTTCAGGAATGCGTCGCCGTGGTTATCCGCCAATGGCAATTCGTAATTTTGCTAAAACTATTGGTATTGCAAAGCGTACAAATTTGATTGATGTTTCACTTTTGGAGTTTTGCGTTCGTGAAGAATTGAATAAAACAGCGCCACGAGTTATGGCGGTTTTAAATCCTGTGAAATTGGTAATTACGAATTATCCTGACGGAAATGAAGAATGGCTTGAAGCCGAAAATAATCCGGAAGAAGAAGTAATGACCTATAGAAAAGTACCTTTTTCTAAGGAATTATATATCGAAAGAGAAGATTTTCAAGAAGAAGCTAATAAGAAATTTTTCCGTTTAACATTAGGTACAGAAGTACGTTTAAAAAATGCGTATATCATTAAAGGAGAAAGTGTTATAAAAGACGAAAACGGAACTATTACAGAAATTCACTGTACGTATGACACCGATTCTCGCAGCGGAAGCGGAACCGAAGCTTCACAACGAAAAGTAAAAGGAACGATTCATTGGGTTTCAATAAATCATGCCGTTCCAGCGGAAATTCGAGTTTATGACCGATTATTTTCTAGTGAAAGTCCGGATGGAAATAAAGAAATCGACTTCAAAGAATTTATTAATCCAAACTCATTGGAAATAATTACGGGTTATGTTGAACCAAGTTTACAATCGTCTAAAGATTTAGACCAATTTCAATTTCAACGATTAGGATATTTTTGTGTTGATAAAGAATCGTCACCTTCCAACTTAGTTTTTAATAAAACGGTTGGTTTGAGAGACACATGGGCAAAAGTGGAAAGTAAAGAATAAAAA
>DAOLYL010000205.1:1668-3405 GCA_035425765.1 Flavobacterium sp.
ATAGAAATTATGGCAAGTAAAAGTAGTGAAAGCATTTTGGCACTTTTGGCTGGTGCAGCGATTGGAGTTGGAATTGGAATTTTGTTTGCTCCAGATAAAGGTTCAAATACTAGAGATAAAATAAAAAACAGTTTTGACGATTTGAAAGATGATGTAAAATCTAAATTTGGTTCTCTTGAAGGTGAAGCCAAAGAAAAGTTTTCTCAATCCAAAGACGAATTAAAGGAAACGGTTGATAATTTGCTTTCAAAATCAAGTTATAAAACCGAAGAAGCAATTACTTTTTTGGAAGAAAAACTAGCGGAACTTAAAAAACAAAACGCTAAACTTCAAAAATAATGGCTTTTGATGAACTAAAGGAAAACGTAGAAGACATTCAAGAAAATGCTAAAGCATATCTAGAAAGTAGTATTTCGTACTATAAGCTTTGGGGTTTTAAAGTAGCGATGAAATCAACAACAATGATACTCAAGTTTTTCTTGATTAGTATTTGTTTAATGATTTTTTTGCTATTTATTTCCATTGCTGGTGCAATTGCATTGGGACAAATGATGGATAGTTATCCAATTGGTTTTATGATAGTTGCTGGAATATATTTGGTTCTTGCCTTACTTTTATTTTTAGTAAAAGATAAAATTGTTGAAGGTCCAATTTTGGAAAAATTCTCAGAAATATTTTTTAATGACTAAACTATGGAAACAAAAAAATATACTTCTTATGCTGAAATTGAACATGATTTAGAAATTTTAAAACTCGAAAAAGAAATTCATTATAAGAAAATGCAGCTCAGTTTTGAAAAAACAAAAGAGAGTTTTATGCCTTCAAAATCGGTTACTTTTTTTGGAGATTTGTATTCAAAATACCTTTCGGGAACAACAGGAACGATTGTAAAAATGGCAATTCCTTATCTTATAAATTGGTTAATAAACAGAAAAAGAGGCAATTAATGCCTCTTTTTTATTGAAATAAGTTTAGATTAAACTTCGTCTTCAGGATTTGAAGTATCACTTGGATTAAAATCAGTTGAAGTATGATCGTTTTTCGTTTTCACTCGTTTTGGTTGACTTTTCATCGTTTCACCAATTTGGTTACTTGCCGAAAAACTTGCCACCATATTATTCAACATATCGCTTCCAGCTTGTGGCGAATTTGGTAATAAAATCAAGTTAGAATTCGTGTCAGCACCAATCGCTTGTAATGTATCATAATGTTGCGTTACAACAATCAACGCCGAAGCTTCTTGAGAATTAATTCCAACCGAATTTAAAACTTCAACACTTTCTACCAATCCGCGAGCAATTTCTCTTCTTTGATCGGCAATACCTTGACCTTGCAATTTTTTACTTTCAGCTTCAGCTTTTGCTTTGGCAACAATTCTAATTCTTTGTGCTTCACTTTCAAATTCTGCAGCTGTTTTTTCTCTATCGGCAGCATTAATTCTGTTCATCGCATTTTTTACTTGAATATCTGGATCAATATCGGTAACCAAAGTGTTGATAATGTCATATCCATAAGTTGTCATTGCTTCGTTCAATTCGCGTTTTACAGCAATAGCAATATCATCTTTTCTAACAAAAACATCATCCAAAATAAGTTTTGGAACTTCGGCACGAACTACGTCAAAAACATACGCAGTAATCTGATCATGTGGATATTCTAATTTATAAAAAGCTTCATAAACCTTGTCTTGAATTACTTTAAACTGAACCGAAACTTTCATTTTGATAAACACGTTAT
>DAOLYL010000206.1:0-1688 GCA_035425765.1 Flavobacterium sp.
AAAAAAATCAAAGCAAAAAGCGCAAAAAGTTTAGCAAAAGTAAAAATCAATTGCAGTGTTTTGCCACTTTTTACACCTTTAGAATTAATGTATGTTAGCAAAAGAATACTAACCATAGCTAAAACTTGTTTATTGGTAAAAGAATAACTCTCTCCAAATTCTAAAATTTTATTTTCTAAAGCTGGAAAAAAAACGGCTGTATAATTGGCAAATGCCACGGCAACAGCAGCTATAACTCCAGTTTGAATTACCGTAAAAACCGTCCAACCATAAAGGAACGAAGCTAATTTTCCGTAAGCACGCTGAATGTAAACAAATTGTCCGCCAGCCGTTGGCATCATTCCGGCTAATTCGCCATAACTTAATGCAGCTGACATAGTTAACAAACCTGTGATTAACCATAAAACGATCAACCAACCCGCAGAACCTACATCACGCGCCATTTGGGAAGTAACAATAAAAATACCGGAACCAATCATGGAACCGGCAACAATACTCGTGGCGTCAATTAATCCTAACGACCGTTTTAATTCGTGTTTTACTTCAGACATATTTTGGTTTTTTGGTTGGTTAGCATCAAATGTAACAAAATAATCAATACCTATTTTTCAAAATCATATTCTCGTTCGACCAAAGCTATTTTTACCGAAAATTTTTTATACCATTGTTTTCTGCCTAATTTTTGAGCAACCAAATGTTCTGTATTTTGACGCCATTGTTGAATTGATGCTAAATCTTTCCAATAGGAAACTGTGATTCCAATTTCGGAACGAGCGGAATCCATTCCTAAAAAACCATCTTGTTGGCTGGCTAATTCGACCATTTTTTCAGACATTTCAGCATAACCATCTATATTTTTTTCTAAAGAAGAAGTAAAAATAACGGCATAATAAGGTGTTTTCATAGCATGATTTTAAAGTTTTTTCGCTTCTTCCCAAAAGACATCCATTTCCGCTAAAGTCATATCGGCAAGTGGTTTTCCTAATTCTCCAGCTTTGCTTTCTAGGTATTGAAATCTTTTTATGAATTTTTTGTTGGTACGTTCCAAAGCATCTTCGGGATTGACTTTTAGAAATCGGGCATAATTTATCATGGAAAATAAAACATCGCCAAATTCGGCTTCTATTTTATCCTGATTTCCTTCGTTTACCTCAACTTGAAGTTCATTTAATTCTTCCTGAACTTTATCCCAAACTTGATGTGGTTCTTCCCAATCAAATCCTACGCCTTTTACTTTGTCTTGAATTCGGCTGGCTTTTACTAATGCTGGTAAACTTTTTGGAACGCCTTCAAGCACTGATTTTTTGCCTTCTTTCAGTTTCAGTTTTTCCCAATTTCGCTTTACTTCTTCTTCATCGGCAACGATAACATCACCATAAATATGCGGATGACGATCGATTAATTTGTCACAAATACTGTTGGCAACATCGGCTATATCAAATGAATTGGTTTCGCTTCCTATTTTGGCATAAAAAACAATATGCAGCAACAAATCGCCTAATTCTTTTTTGATTTCAACCAAATCGTTATCCAAAATGGCATCGCCTAATTCATAAGTTTCTTCAATGGTTAAGTGGCGTAAACTTTCAAGCGTTTGCTTTTTATCCCACGGACATTTCTCTCGTAAATCATCCATAATATCGAGTAATCGGCTGAAAGCATCAAGTTGTTGTTGGCGTGTGTTCATT
>DAOLYL010000206.1:1788-3386 GCA_035425765.1 Flavobacterium sp.
AAAAAATCCTACCGTTGATTTCAACAATAGGATTTGTATTTATAAAGAAGTAATTAACTATTCTTCTTTTTTAGTTTTTTTTGGTGCTTTTTTTGCTTTTACTTCTTCAACAACTTCTTCTTTGATGGCTTCAGCGTTCTCCACTTTTGGTTCTTCTTTAGAAACAAGTCCTTTAGATTGAAGAATATTATACCAATTTAATAACTTCTTAATATCGGAAGCATAAACTCTTTCTTCGTCATAATCAGGTAGAATTTCTTTGAAATAGGTTATTAATTTATCATTATCTTCTTTATGTGAAATAGCTGGACCTTCGTTTTCTTTTATAGCAATTGCTCTCATGATTTCAACCAATGGTTTTTCTTCACTGTAAGTGTACATTGAAATTTCAGAAAGTAAACTTACGTTACTTCTCATTCCTACTGTGATTTTTTTTCCATCTAGTAAAGATTCTGCAACAAATCCAGAACGTGTTTGCAATTTTAATTCAAATAAACCTGGTTTTCCAGCAATAGCTAATATTTTTTCTACGTTCATCTTATTAATTTAATTTAGGGCACAAATATATTTAAATGTTTATTTTAAAAATGTTAATTATCTTCCTTTTTTATTAGCGAATTTCATCCTGTAATCTGGTCTTGCTTTACCTTCCATTATGTTTTGTAACTTCTTCTTAATCAGTGTTTTTTTTAACATTGAGATTTTATCCGTAAACAAAATTCCTTCAATATGATCGTATTCATGTTGAATAACTCGAGCAATTAATCCGTCGAAAACTTCGGTTTTTTTGTTGAAATCTTCGTCATAATATTCTAAAGTAATTCTTTCGTTTCTATAAACATCTTCGCGAACATCAGGAATACTCAAACATCCTTCATTAAATCCCCATTCTTCGCCTTCTTCTTTCAACATTTTTGCATTGATGAACGTCTGCTTGAAGTTTTTTAGTTGTTCGTGTTCTTCTTTTGACAAATCATCGCTATCACTGAAAGGTTCTGTATCGATAACAAACAGACGAATAGCCAAACCTACTTGTGGCGCAGCTAATCCTACACCATATGCATTGTACATAGTATCATACATATTGGCGATAATTTCTTTTAAGTTTGGATATTCTGGCGAAATTTCTGCTCCAACCTGTCTTAAAACTGGTTCGCCATAACCGTATATTGGGATAATCATTTTTTTAATTTTAAAGTGGCAAAAATAATGAATTTAAATCATTTTTCTAGTCAAATAATCTTGAAGTAAAATAGTAGCTGCAATTTCGTCTATTAGAGCTTTATTTTTTCGTTGATTTTTTTTCAGTCCACTATCTATCATGGTTTGAAAAGCCATTTTGGAAGTAAAGCGTTCGTCTACTCTTTCAATTTTCATTTCCGGAAAATTATTTTGAAAATCGGATACAAATTTTTCAATAATTGGTGTGCTTTCAGATGCTAAACCATCCATTTGTTTTGGTTCTCCAATGAGTACTTTTTCTACTTTTTCCTGAGAGAAATAATTCTTTAAAAAAGTAATAGCCGTTTCTGATGAAATGGTCGTTAATCCTGAAGCAATAATTTGTAGTTCATCAGTGATAGCAATTCCTGTTCGTT
>DAOLYL010000207.1:0-3378 GCA_035425765.1 Flavobacterium sp.
TACGAAGCTGTTATTCCAAAAGAAAATCCAAATAAACTAATGATTAATAGAGTTTTATTATTAAACTCTGTTCGTCGTGTTGCCATTTTCTCAAATAAAACTACGCACCAAATTCGTTTGAAAATTGCTGGTGCTGAATTAAATATTTCTGCTGAAGATATTGACTATTCAAACAAAGCTGAAGAACGTTTAACTTGTGATTATCAAGGTGATGATATTCAAATTGGTTTTAATTCACGTTTTCTTTCTGAAATGTTGACTAATTTAACTTCAGACGAAATTCAATTGGAAATGTCGATGCCAAATCGCGCTGGAATTTTAACTCCAATTGATGGTTTAGACGAAGGCGAAACCGTAACTATGCTTGTAATGCCAGTTATGTTAAACAACTAAATTAACTAACCACAATACCCGAAGAAACCGTCTAGTTTTATAAACAAGACGGTTTTTTTATGCTCAAATTGTTAAATAAAGAGTAAAAAACTAATTACTATTCACTAATTACTAATTACTAAATTTTACCTTTGTAAAAATTAAAAATATGATTTCAAATGAAACGATTGTTGCCTTAGCTTCGCCATCTGGTGCTGGAGCAATTGCAGTTATTCGAATTTCGGGACAAAATGCCTTACCAATTGCGGAAAGTGTTTTTCAATCGGTTTCAGGAAAAAAAATTAGCAATCAAAAAACACATACCATTCATCTTGGACATATTGTTGAAGACAGAAAAACATATGATCAAGTTTTACTTTCCATTTTTAAAAACCCAAATTCCTATACTGGCGAAAATGTAATTGAGATTTCATGTCACGGTTCAACCTATATTCAACAACAAATTATTCAATTGTTACTTCGTAAAGGTTGTAGAATGGCTCAAGCCGGAGAATTTACTTTGCGTGCCTTTTTAAACGGAAAATTAGATTTATCGCAAGCCGAAGCCGTTGCAGACTTAATTTCATCTGATAATGAAGCATCACATCAAATTGCAATGCAGCAAATGCGTGGCGGATTTAGTTCTGAAATTGCCAAATTAAGAGAAGAATTATTGAATTTTGCATCGCTTATTGAACTCGAATTAGACTTTGCGGAAGAAGATGTAGAATTTGCCGACAGAACACAATTCAAAGAATTATTAACACGAATTGAATTTGTTTTAAAACGATTGATTGACAGTTTTGCCGTTGGAAACGTAATTAAAAATGGAATTCCAGTTGCTATCGTTGGCGAACCAAACGTTGGAAAATCAACGCTTTTAAACGCATTGTTAAACGAAGAACGAGCTATAGTTTCAGATATTGCAGGAACAACTCGCGATACCATTGAAGACGAATTAGTAATTGATGGAATTGGTTTCCGATTTATCGATACTGCTGGAATTCGCGAAACAAAAGATGTAGTAGAAAGTATTGGTATCAAGAAAACATTTGAAAAAATTGAACAAGCGCAAGTCGTTTTGTACTTGTTTGAGAGTTTAAAATTTAAAGTTCAAAGTTCTGAATACATTATAGAAATTGAAAAGATTAAAAACCAATTTCCGTTAAAACCATTAGTTGTAGTTATCAATAAAATTGATTTGCTTTTAGAAACTGAAATTCAAAATATCAAGGAACAACTTGAAACACTGAACGTCAAACTACAAACCATTTCAGCTAAAAACAACATCGGAATTGAGGATTTAAAAAGTCAACTGCTATCCTTTGTCAATACTGGTGCTTTGCGAAACAATGAAACCATAGTAACCAATACACGTCATTATGATTCGTTACTAAAAGCATTAGAAGAAATTCAAAAAGTTAGATTTGGTCTCGACAGCGGTTTGTCTTCTGATTTAATGGCAATTGACATCAAACAAGCGTTATATTATTTTGGAGAAATCACAGGAGAAGTAACCAACGATGAACTATTAGGTAATATTTTTGCGAATTTCTGTATCGGAAAGTAAATTAATATTTAAAAAAAATGTCAAGCAATATCTACTTAGAAAGCGTAAAAAAGCAAATGCTTTATTATAAAACGATAGCCGAAAAAGCGATGGAACAACTAGAACCAGAGCAACTTTTTATAGCTGTTAATAATGACACAAACTCAATTGCCATGATTGTGCAACATTTATCAGGAAATATGCTTTCTCGCTGGACCGATTTTTTAACTTCCGATGGAGAAAAAGAATGGCGCAAACGCGATGACGAATTTGCCGAAATTTTAAATACAAAAACTCAAGTACTAGATTCTTGGAACAAAGGTTGGGAATGTTTTTTTTCTACTATCAACTCCTTAAAAACCGGAGATTTAGAAACTATAATTTATATCAGAAATGAAGGTCAAACCGTTATAGATGCAATTAACCGTCAGTTGGCGCATTATCCGTATCATATTGGTCAAATTGTGTTTTATGCTAAAATGCTAAAAAGTACCGAATGGAATTCACTTTCTATTCCTAAAAACAAATCCAATAGCTATAACGCAGATAAATTTTCTAAAGGAAAAACTTTGAAACACTTCACTGATGATGAATTAGATACACTTAATAAAAAATAAAATCTCTAGATGAAAAAATTAACCCTACTTCTACTCGCTTTATTATTAGTTTCATGCTACGATCAAGAACGAAAATGCACCGATTTTAAAATTGGAAAATTTGAGTTTTCTCAAGAAATTGATGGCAAAAAACAAACTTCAATTTTCACTCGAACAGAAAATCTACAAATTGAAACTTTCAACGGCAAAACAGATACTGCAACCGTTCGTTGGGTAAACGATTGCGAATTTGTATTAGAAAAATTGCATCCTAAAACCATGCAAGAAAAAAAAGCGATTAGTATGAAAATTTTGTATACCAAAGACAATTCCTACACCTTTGAATATTCCTTTGTTGGCGATGCAAAAAAACAACGTGGCATTGTAACAAAATTAGATTAATTACGTTAAACAACTTTAACAAAACAAAAACCAATGGAAATTATTTTTACTGCCAATGGCTTAATTGCCCTACTTACACTAACCTTTTTAGAAATTATCCTCGGAATAGACAACATTGTGTTTCTTTCGATAGTTTCAGGAAAACTAAAAGCCGAAGACCAACCCAAAGCCCGAAGAATTGGATTATTGCTAGCAATGGTATTTCGAATTATTCTTCTTTTCGGAATAACCTGGGTTTTAAGTCTACAAGAAACACTTTTTTCAGTTGATTGGGGATTTTTTGGAGCACACATAACCGGACAAAGTATTATTATTTTCCTTGGTGGTTTATTTCTTTTATACAAATCCGTAAATGAAATTCACCACAAACTTGAAGGCGAAGAAGAAAGCGAAAAAGGAAAAGCTGGAAACACATTAACAGCAGCTATAGTTCAAATAGCAGTTTTGAACTTAGTATTT
>DAOLYL010000208.1:0-3369 GCA_035425765.1 Flavobacterium sp.
AATTTTGCTGCGCCACCTTGACCTGCTAAAACTACGTTTCTTGGTGCCCAAGTGAATTTGTAATTCCAAAGATTAGTATCGCTTTCTGGAGCGACTAATCCGCCACAAAACGATTCAAACAAAATCATTTTTCCGCCTTTTTCTTCAATTTCATGGATAACTTTCATGGCACTCATGTGGTCAATTCCTGGGTCAAGACCAATTTCGTTCATAAAAATCAAACCATTTGCTTTCACTTCAGAATCTAAACTTTGCATCGCATCGGAAACATAAGAAGCAGTAACCATGTTTTTCTTAAAAGTCACGCAGTCTTTTGCTACGTCAATGTGCATGTGTGCTGGAAGCATCGAAATGACAATATCAGCCTTTTGAATTTCGCTTTGGCGTTGTTCAACATTATTAATGTCTAATGCTATTGGTGTTGCATTTGGGTGATTATTGGTTTTGCGTTGCGCCAATTCTAATGATAAATCACCAATAGTAAGATGAAGATTTTCTTGAGTAGATTTTTCAAGAAGGTATTTTATAAGTGATGATGCTGAACGACCAGCACCAATAATAAGTATATTTCTCATTCGTTTGTTTGTTGTTGTGGCAAATGTATGAATTTGCAGAAACATAAAACCCATTCAATTCGAATGGGTTTTGAAATTATTCTAAATCATTTTCAAGTTGCTCTAATTCTTCGAGATCTTTTTTAGCTTCTTGTTTGGTTTCTATTTTTTGCTGTTCGAATGTTTGATCAACTACAACTTCGTCTTTTATTAAAAGTGTTTTCCCAATCACAAAAATAGAACATAAAACGCTAATGGTCAACAACCACTTTGGGATTTTAACTTTATTTCCCTCCGATTTTCTGATAGTTAGTAAACAAAAAGCAATAGCTAATCCAATGGGTAATAAAGCAATTGTATCCATTGGCAAAATAGAAAAAACCAAAGCCAAAAGTGTAAAAACAAAACTTAAAATGAGATATATTTTTTGCATTTTTTAGGTGGTTATTAAATTCCTGTTGCAGAT
Source organism: Flavobacterium sp. (assembly GCA_035425765.1). Classification (GTDB taxonomy): domain Bacteria; phylum Bacteroidota; class Bacteroidia; order Flavobacteriales; family Flavobacteriaceae; genus Flavobacterium. Next base: position 1,021 of record DAOLYL010000208.1, read on the forward strand.
GATAATGCTATTTGTCCTGTTCCTACTGGAATGCTAAATTTCATTAATGCAGGAATTTTTTTATCGTCAGCAGTAAGCCAAATTAAATTTTTATCTTGTCCTTTTAACGCATCGGTTTTGGCACCAATAGAAACTTTATAGCACTCTTTTTTTCCTAAATTACCAGCATTAACAGTTTCTTTCCCAATATATTTTAAGGTCACAGGAATTTCTTTTTCATCAAAAACAATGGTATATGACTTTGTTTGACCAGCTTTATATTTTGAAAAATCAACAGAACGCAATTGATATAAAATTGAAATAGCATCAATGCTTGTTGGTTTGATAGTGAATTTTTTCACCGACTCAGGATAGTTTCTTTTTCTAGCCGTACTTGTGACAGTGTTGTTTTTGAAAACATATTTTTCTTTTTTGGTATAACCACCTTCGTCAATGCTTCTTTTGTAAAGAGCAGGTTTCATCGTGATTGGATCAACGTAGGTTTCATAAATATCTCTAATTTTAAAAAATTTATCCCATTTACTATAAGTTGCCAACTCACAACTCAAATGAAGATAATTGTTTTTTGAAGTAGAAACATTTTCCGTACTCATGGTTACTTGAGCCAATTGGGTCATTAATCCACTCATGTTATATGAACCAGTGTAAACCAATTTTTCGCCTGATTTTATTTTAGACTTTGTAGTAGTTCCAAACGAACATAATAGCAAAACCGAAGTTATAATTAAAAATATTTTTTTCATGAGAAGTATTTTTATGGTACAAATGTAAATTTTTTAAAACGGATATTTTTAAAAAGAAAACTTAAAATTTCTTTAATATCAATACATAACGGGTAAATTTGTGTTTTAGTATTTAAAATTAATAAAATGAACAATAAAATAATAAAAACAGCAACTTTGTTAGGCATGATTGCAATAATTCTTGGAGCATTTGGCGCACACGCATTAAAAAAAGTTTTGAATGTTGAGCAATTAACCACTTTTGAAACTGGTATAAAATATCAAATGTATCACGCGTTGTTTTTATTGTTCTTAGGTTTGAATAATAACATTGTTGAGAAAGCCAAAAAAACTATTTATTGGCTAACTTTATTAGGTGTTGTCTTTTTTTCTGGTTCAATATATTTACTTTCTACCATGTCATTAACCAATATCAATTTCAAGCCAATTGGAATTATAACACCTATTGGAGGAACGATGTTAATTCTTGCTTGGGCACTACTTTTTTTGCAGTTCATCAAGAAAAAATAACAATTTATCTTTCAACTACAACGTTGTAATAAAATATTTTTACCTTTGCAGTCAATTTAATAATTGCAACACATTACAATTTTATGGAAAATACTGCTCAATTTACGAAATCGATTTCGCTAGAACAATACGGAATCATCAATGCGCAAGAAATCATACACAATCCATCTTTTGAATTTTTATATAATGAAGAGTTAAATCCAAATTTAGAAGGTTATGAAAAAGGTCAATTAACCGAACTTGGAGCAGTAAATGTAATGACTGGAGAATTTACTGGTCGTTCACCAAAAGATAAATACATCGTTAAAGACAGCATTACAGAAAACACAATTTGGTGGAATTCTGATAAAGCAGTAAACGACAACAAACCAATTTCTCAAACTACTTGGAATGCCTTAAAGCAAACAACTGTAAATCAGCTTTCTGGAAAAAGATTGTTTGTAGTTGATGCCTTTTGTGGTGCTAACGAAAATACAAGATTAAAAGTACGTTTCATTATGGAAGTAGCGTGGCAAGCGCATTTCGTAAAAAATATGTTCATTCGTCCAACCGAAGCAGAACTTGAAACTTTTGGAGAACCAGACTTTATTGTAATGAATGGTTCTAAAACTAGTTTCAAAGATTATGCAGCTCACGGATTAAATTCGGAAGTTTATGTAGCTTTTAATTTAACTGAAAAAGTGCAATTAATTGGCGGAACTTGGTATGGTGGCGAAATGAAAAAAGGGTTGTTCTCAATGATGAATTACTACTTGCCACTACAAGGAATTGCCTCAATGCATTGTTCTGCAAATAAAGGAAAAGACGGCGATGTTGCCGTTTTCTTCGGATTATCTGGAACAGGAAAAACAACGTTATCAACCGATCCAAAACGTGAATTAATTGGTGACGACGAACACGGTTGGGATAACGATGGCGTTTTCAACTTTGAAGGCGGATGTTATGCAAAAACCATCGATTTAAGTGCAGCAAACGAACCAGATATTTTTGGTGCCATTAAAAAAGACGCGTTACTAGAAAATGTAACTGTTGATGCTGATGGAAAAATCGATTTTAAAGACGGTTCTGTAACTCAAAATACTCGTGTTTCTTATCC
>DAOLYL010000209.1:0-3341 GCA_035425765.1 Flavobacterium sp.
AAACCCACACAATATTTTTTATAAAAATGCGTTATTACTATAACTTTAAAAACAAAAACAATGAAAAAATCGAATTACATTTTACTTTTCATCTGCTTTTTGAGTAGCCAATTGCTCCAAGCACAGGAAGTAAAGGAATCAAAATTTAGTATTATCTCATTTGGCGGAATTGGTTATGGAATTGTAGTTAATGATAAACAACCCAACTACAATTTGAATAGCAACAACGGTGAGTTACTTTTAAATTATAAAGTAAATAATAAATTCGGTTTAGCCACCGGAATTGGACTAAACGAACTATCAGGTAGCGGTTTTAATGCTAACGGCAACTTTTATCACGAAAGATCATTAATAAAAATCCCGTTGTTAGGAACAATGGACTATCCCGTTTCTGACAAAGTTAAAATGATTGGAAACTTTGGTTTCTTTGCTCAAAACATAGTTAAAGACAACTATCGCTTTCAAAACACGGTTGAAAAAGATAATTTTGACGGCTGGAATTTTGGAGCCCAAATAGGACTTGGCTTTGTCTTTAAAATGTCCGACTATTTCAGTGCTGGTATAAATTACTCTGGACAATCAGATTTTAGCAAGTTTAAATCAACCAACACTAATCCTACTGATGACAAACAAAAAATAAAAAACCTCAACTCTATTGGTGTTATACTTCAAATTGATTTATAAAAATAGCATCTAACGCTACTTGCGAACTCAGAAACTGTAAGCAAAAACAAAAAAACCAACTACAATCATCGCACTTTTTTTCAATACACACATTTTATATAAACAAAAAGACCAACCTTTCGGTTGGTCTTTTTGTTCATTTTTGATTGATTAATTAAAATAAAAACCCGCTGGAATTACACCAACAAACCCAAAGAAAAACATGCCATCATCTTTAGAGCCACAAAAGAAAAGGCATTCCTCTGGACATTTGGAACAAAATAAAAACAAGATTTACTTTTAAACAAAAGGAAATATAGATTTAAAACAATGCAATTTCTTGACTATCACGGTTACGAAGCTAAACGTTCAAATGGTATATAATTAATCAATTTCCCTTATTTATTAAACTTCGAAAAAGCTTCAATTTCAAACAAATAAGTAGTTCCATCTTTTTTATAATTCATAATTACCAATTTAAATAATCGTTACATTAAGTAAGTTAATCATTTGATAACAGAAAAAACTACCGTAATCAATTTATGTTGTATAAATTTATTAAAACTAATTAATCATGGAAACAAACTGGATAATAATCGGTGTAGTAGTAGTTCTCGCCACAGGTTTACTCGTCTTTCTCATAAAGCGAAACCTAAAAGACAAAAAGGAATTAGAAACATTTCTTGACAATAACGATTTTCCCATTACCAAAGAAGACGACGAACCTAACAACAAAATCTAAAACAATCCCAACACTAACAGAGTACTTTCTAAAATTTATATCTTTGGTAATATCAATGTATAAATCATGAAAAGTACGCATCAAATAGCAAATCGTTTTAGAGAAGTCATTCTAAACGGAACTTGGATAGCCAACACCAATTACAAAGACCAATTAATCAATCTCGATTGGAAACTAGCCACAACCCAATTCAAATCGCTAAACACTATTGCTATTCTTGCGCAACACATTCATTATTATATTAATGGATTAAATAATGTATTTAAAGGCGGAACACTCGACATAAAAGACAAATTTAGTTTCAATTTTCCACCAATAGAATCACAATCAGATTGGAATAATTTTCTAAACACCTTTTGGAATGACGCAGAACTATTTGCCACACTAATAGAACAAATGCCCGAAGAAAAACTACAAGAAGTATTCACTAATGAAGAGTATGGCACTTATTATCGCAACATAGATGCAATGATAGAACATGCTTACTATCACTTAGGGCAAATTGTTTTGGTTAAAAAGTGTTTAACAAACGTTTGAACACCTATTCTATACTAACTTTACGTTAAATAATTTAAAAAAAATACTTTTTTTATCAAATACTATGCGTGCATAATAAATTTTTTATATCTTTGAAATTCCTAACTAAATCGTTTTAGTAAACGTATTTCAAAATATGAAAGAAAAAACAATAGACTATATATTAAGAGCAACTTGGCAAGCCGTTTCTAGAATGTATAACGAAGAAGCTTCCAAATTTGATGGTTCGATGGCAATTGGTTTTGCACTTTTAAGCATTGACAAAGAAGAAGGAACGCCATCAACAGCTATAAGTTCGCGTATGGGAATGGAAGCCGCTTCTTTAACCAGAACTTTAAAAACTTTAGAAGAAAAAGGATTAATAATAAGAAAGAAAAATCCAGATGATGGTCGCGGTGTATTAATTTACCTAACTGATTTTGGTAAACAAATGCGAGCACAATCTAAGGAAACCGTATTACAGTTTAATGAAACCATTCGCAAAAATATATCAGAAGAAAAACTGAAAAACTTTATTGAAGTTGCAGATATCATCAATGATTTAATTGCGGAGAAGAAGATATTTTAGAAAATATAGGAAAGAAACAAGAAGAAAGAAAGCTGTTTGCATAGAAGAGTCTTGGCTCTTGCATCTTGGCTCTTGCTTCAAAAACAATAAACAACACATGAAAAGATTAATCAAAAAAGTGGCAGTAGTTGGATCCGGAATTATGGGTTCAGGAATTGCGTGTCATTTTGCAAACATCGGATTGGAAGTATTGCTTTTGGATATCGTTCCGAATGCTTTAACCGAAATCGAGGAAAAGAAAGGACTAACTTTAGAAAGTAAAGTGGTTCGTAACAGATTGGTTAACGAACATTTGGCAAATGCTTTAAAAAGTAGCCCATCGCCTATTTACAACCAAAAATTTGCTAGCAGAATTACTACAGGAAATACTACCGATGATATGGCTAAAATTGCCAATTATGATTGGATTATCGAAGTGGTTGTAGAGCGTTTAGATATCAAGAAATTGGTGTTTGAACAAATCGAAAAATATAGAAAACCTGGAACTTTAGTAACTTCAAATACTTCTGGTATACCAATAAAATTCATGAGCGAAGGAAGAAGCGAAGATTTCCAGAAACACTTCTGTGGAACACATTTCTTCAATCCAGCGCGTTATTTAAAGTTATTCGAAATCATTCCTGGACCACAAACTTCTTCTGAAGTATTGGATTTCTTGACTAATTACGGATCACAATTCCTCGGAAAAACATCAGTAGTTGCAAAAGATACACCAGCATTCATCGGAAACAGAATCGGTATTTTCGGAATTCAGAGTTTGTTTCACTTGGTTACCGAAATGGGTTTAACCATTGAAGAAGTTGATAAATTAACTGGTCCAGTTATTGGTCG
>DAOLYL010000210.1:0-3330 GCA_035425765.1 Flavobacterium sp.
GTAATTCCTTCTTCGTTGAATTGTCCTCCAGTGGTTTCTATGTCGAGTATTGCGTACAAATTTAGTATTCAGTGTTCAGTTTTTAGTATTCAGTCTGTTTTAAATCTCTTTTATCTTGAACCAAAGATACTACTTCCAATCCGAACCATTGTACTACCACAATCGATAGCTAATTGATAATCGCCAGACATTCCCATTGAAAGAGTAGTGAGTTCAAAGTTTTGAGTTTGGAGTGTTTTATATTTATCAAAAATGGATTTTAAATAATCAAATTCTTTTTTTATTTGTTCTTGATTATCAGTAAAAGTAGCCATTCCCATTAAACCAATTACTTTAATATTATTCATTTCTTTAAACTCATCAGAATTCAATAATTCAATCAATTCATTTTCATCTAAACCGAATTTAGTTTCTTCTTCAGCAATGTGGATTTGAAGTAAACAATTGATGTTTTTTCGCCAACGAGCAGCTTGACGGTTGATTTCTTTTAATAATTTCAAACTGTCAACTCCATGAATGAGTTTCACATACGGAACCATATTTTTCACTTTGTTCGACTGAACGTGACCAATCATGTGCCATTCGATGTCTTTGGGCATTTGCTGCCATTTTTCGGTCATTTCTTGGATTTTATTTTCACCAAAAATTCGCTGACCAGCATTGTAAGCTTCCATTAAATCGGCGACAGGTTTGGTTTTTGAAACCGCAACTAAAGTAACGTTTGACGGAAGTTGGGATTTTATTTGGAGTAAATTATTTGCTATAGACATGAATCTTCTAAATTTAATTGCACTTGTAGTTTACTACCATCGTTTTTTGGAATATAAAAATCTATAATTTCATCTTTTATTTTAAAATCTGTTTTAAAATTTGGACCTTTTGTTTCATTTTCAAATGTTATGTAAGCAATTCCCATATCACTTTGAAATAAATATCCTAAAAATGTATCGTAACATTTATTAGAAGAACAATTGTAGCCGACACATTTATTTTTAAAGTCAATTGTTATTATGGAATAATCAGTTTTTAATTTTTCTTCATTCAAGTAGATTATGAATGTATCTTTATTTATGTTATTAAATAAAATATCCTTATGTATTTCATTATTAATAGTTACAGAATATGCTTTTACATTACTTAAAACGTTTGCATTTCCCATTAAATATTTTGCAACCAACGGTTTATAAAATATTAACATTATCAGCGAGACAAAGAGTATTGTGAATGAAATTATTATTTTTTTCATAACTAATTATTCATATAATTTAAATGGCAAATAGTATCTTTTTATTTACTCTTTATTTTTTTACTAAAAAAAATCTACAGTTCATAAACCATCAATCCACTTCGAAATTTCGGTTCGATATAAGTGCTTTTTGGTGGCATAATCAATCCGTTGTCAGCCAATGCTTTAATTTCTGAAATATCACTTGGATAAAGCATGAAACCAACTTCAAATTCGCCTTCGTCAACCAATTCTTTTATCGTTGCAATGGATTGTTTTCCAGGAATGTATTCAATGCGTTCGTCGTTTCGTAAATCTTCAATTCCAAGTAATGGTTGCAAGACTTTATCGTATAAAATTTGAGCATCGAGATTATCTAAAATGTTTTCAATTGTACTTTGCTGTTTATAAAACAAAGCATAAAAACTTCCGTCGAGATACATTCCAAACTCAAATTTGCTTTGCGGTTTCCACAATTCTTGTTCTTTGTCTTTGATGATAAAATGTTCTGAGAGTTTTTCGAGAAAATCTTCTTTGGAATAGCCATTCAAATCGCGGATAATTCGGTTGAATTCATAGATTTTTACGTGACTTTCAGCAATTAAGAAACTCATGAAATAGTTCAAATTCTCATTTCCTAAATGTTTGTCTTCATCATAAAGCATTTCTGCTGAAGCCGAACGGTGATGTCCATCAGCGATATACAATTCTGGAATGTTTTCAAATTGCTTCGTTAACCAATTAATTTCTTCATCGGTTTCAATTTTCCAAAGTTGGTGTTTTTCTTTATTGGTTGTGGAATAATTGTAAATGGGTACACTTTTTTTCTTTTCAGAAATCCAATTATTCAACATTTCATTATCAGGATAAGTGATTAAAACTGGTTCGGTATTAAAACCCGTTTGATGCAAATAATCTTTGAAATATTCCACACGATATTGCAACGTGTCTTCGTGTTTTTTGATGATATTGTTTTTATAATCATCGATTGAAGTTCCGGCAACAATTCCAGTGAAAGATTGTGTCTTGGTTTTGATTTCATATAAAAAGAAAACTGGTTTTTCTTCTTCCATAAAAACGCCATCCTCTTTGAAATCTTGGTATTTATTGGCAACTCCTTTAAAACGTTTGTCCAAAGTGATTTTCTGCGAATGCATATAAGCTGGATGAATAACGTGCAAAAACGAATAGGGATTGAAACTCAACCAAGCCGCAAGCTCAGCCGAACTGTAATCGTCATAGTTTCTGCAGGTTACCAAACTTACTTTATCCGAAGTTGGTCGAACGGCTTTGAAAGGGATTATTTTGCTCATTTTTTCAATGTAATTTTAATAAAACCGTTTTTAATTTTATCTTCTAATATCAAAGTATCATTGAACAAGCTTACTGTTTCTATCCAATAATTAGCAATAAAAGGTTTTTTGGTATCTGAAAATATTATTACTGAATTATTTTTATCCAAAATCCAATTACTCATGTGATTAGGTTGTTTACTTGAATAATAGGTAGAGTCTTTCCTGAAAATCATATAAAAACCATTGACATTCTTGAATGATTCTTTTACTTTATTAGTAATACTGTCATAAAGTTTTTTATCAGCTTTATCTTTGATAACCAATTCATCAGTGATGTATTCCTGATTAATTACTTCCCATCTTCCAATTAAATCATGGCTACTGATTTTATTTTCAGAACATGTGATAAGAAATAAAACTACTGAGGAATATAAATATTTCATTAATTGAACATTTTGGAAACTTTTTCTGCTTTTTTGCTTTCAGAATAATCGTAGAAACCTTCTCCCGATTTTACACCCAATTTTCCTGCCATAACCATATTGACTAACAACGGACAAGGAGCATATTTTGGATTTTTGAAACCGTCATACATCACGTTTAAAATAGAAAGACAAACGTCAAGTCCAATAAAATCAGCCAATTGCAATGGTCCCATTGGATGTGCCATTCCGAGTTTCATAACTGTGTCAATTTCAGAAACTCCTGCAACGCCATTGTATAACGTTTCGATAGATTCGTTAATCATTGGCATTAAAATTCTGTTGGCTACAAATCCTGGATAGTCGTTTACTTCTGTTGGCGTTTTTC
>DAOLYL010000211.1:0-3284 GCA_035425765.1 Flavobacterium sp.
CCATATATTTCAATAACTCTTCCTCTTGGATATCCATTTACACCCAATGCTAAATCAAGACCAAGCGAACCTGAGGAAATAACTTCTACTTCTTCAACGGCTTTATCGCCCATTTTCATAACGGTTCCTTTGCCGTATGCTTTGTCTAGTTTATCTAACGTTAGTTGTAATGCTTTTAATTTGGCTTCTTTTTCTGAACTCATTTTTTCTAAAAATTAATTGGTATAAAAATAATAGTTTTTTTGATGACTTAGCATTTGAAATTTAAGAATTATAAACAATCTTTAAGAAAAATTTATTCTTTACTTTTACACTCTATTTTTTTAGTAATGGAAAAAATTATATCCTATCCGATATCAGTCATTTATTATTTGTGTTTTGGATTAACATTAGTTATTTTTCACCCAATTCAATGGGTTTGTTTTAATGTTTTTGGTTATCAAGCACATAAAAAAAGTGTTGATTATTTAAATTTTTGGTTAACCAAATGCACCAATATTTTAGGAACGACTTATTCATTTGAAAATAAAGATAGCATTCCAAAAGGTGTTCCAATAATTTTTGTAGCCAATCATCAAAGTTTATACGACATCATTGGAATAATTTGGTATTTAAGAAGATTTCATGCAAAGTTCGTTAGTAAAAAAGAATTAGGAAAAGGTATTCCGAGTGTTTCTTATAATTTGCGTCATGGTGGTTCAATTCTGATTGATAGAAAAGATCCTAAACAAGCCATTCCGCTAATTAAAGGATTGTCTGAATATATAGAAAAGAACAATCGTTCCGCTGTTATTTTTCCAGAAGGGACAAGAAGCAAGGACGGAAATCCTAAGGAATTTGCTCAAAGCGGTCTAAAAATCTTATGTAAATACGCACCAAATGCTTATGTTGTGCCAATTACAATTAATAATTCGTGGAAAATGGTTAAGTTTGGCGCGTTTCCGATGGGTTTGGGAACAAAAATCAAATTTATAATCCATGAACCAATTTCGGTTAAGGAAAATACATTTGAAGAAATAATGCAAAAAACAGAAAAAGCAGTAGTGCAATCAATAAAAAATTAGAATATGTCAGCACATAATATTCGATTAGAAGTAATGCAATTATTGGAAAAAAAAGTGGACAGTTTTGTTGAACAGTTTTTAATTCCAGTAGAAAAAATATGGCAACCAACCGATTTTTTACCCAATTCGGAAAAAGAAACTTTTTTTGATGAGGTCAAAGAATTAAGAGAAATTGCCAAAGATTTACCCTATGATTTTTGGGTTGTTATGGTTGGAGATACAATTACCGAAGAAGCTTTGCCAACCTACGAATCGTGGTTGATGGAAGTCGAAGGTGTTGACAACGAAGGAAATAACGGTTGGTCAAAATGGGTTCGTCAATGGACAGGTGAAGAGAATCGTCATGGTGATTTGTTGAATAAATACCTGTATTTATCCGGCAGAGTAAACATGCGCGAAGTTGAAATGACAACGCAACATTTAATCAATGATGGTTTTGATATTGGAACAGGAAAAGATCCATATAAAAATTTTGTTTACACTAGTTTTCAGGAATTAGCAACTTACATTTCTCATAATAGAGTTTCGCAAATTGCTAAGAAATTTGGTGATAATAAATTGTCAAAAATGTGCAAAATGATTGCTGGAGACGAAATGCGTCATCATCATGCGTACTCAGAATTTGTTACTCAAATTTTTAAAGTTGATCCAAGCGAAATGATGTTAGCGTTTCAATACATGATGAAACAAAAAATCACAATGCCAGCTCACTTTCTGAGAGAATCGGGAGAAAAAATAAGTACAGCATTTGAAGAGTTTTCAAATTCAGCTCAAAAAATAGGAGTTTATACTGCGTCAGATTATGTTGATATTCTTCAAAAGTTGAATGAAAAATGGGAAATTGGTAAAATGACAAACCTGACTGCAGAAGCTGAAAAAGCTAGAGATTATTTGATGAAATTACCAGAAAGAATGGCAAAAATTTCTGAGAGATTGGTTTTGCCAGATGAAACCAAAACATTCAAATGGGTTGAACCTGCGTTAGTTAGATAAAACAAAAAAAGCTCCAAAATTTTGGAGCTTTTTTTATTCATTTATACCAATTTGATTGATTTCTTCATCATCAGCTTTTGGATCTGGACCATATTTATTGGTGAAATTATCACCTTCGGTGCAAAACATCACTAAAAGCCAAATGGCGATTATAAAAATTAATCCAATTAGAATAAATTGTAATGAAGACGAATTGAAAGAATGAGCTAGACTACCGATAACTAGTATCATTGCAAACAAAATCACTAAAGAATAAGCAATTAATAACAACCAACCGCTTTTTCCAATATCATGTAATCTTCTAACTGATACGGCTAAAGAAGGAATGAAAACAGCTAGACCATAGATTGTACCTAAAACTCCAGAATCTGAACTGCCAAATTCTAATCCTAATAAACTATCTAAAATTTTTGCTGCTGATGTAAACAGAATGTTGAATAATATAAAATACCAATACTCCGAACGTCTTGCTCTTCCGTTGAAATTGGCATAATTTTCAAAAACTACTTTTTTGTACCAATACATAAATATTTTTTAGAGAATTAAAACCAACCTTTTTTACCTACTTGATACGTTTGATAAAATTCTTCATCGCTTTTAACTAAATAAAGAATTCCTTCTATAAAAGGTATAATTCCACCAATTCCACAAGTTACTACACTAATAACAATTTGTATAACTCCTTCTTGAGTATATCCCAAATAAAATTTATGAATGCCTAATGAACCTAATAATAAGGCGAAAATTCCAGCAACAATTTTTTTGTTTTCTTGCTGATGCTGTGGTTGAGGTTTGTTCCATGGTCTTGTTAATTAAGTTTTTATAAAAGTAATAATTTTATTCAAATAGCATAATAATTTTATTCACTATTGTCTGCGCTAGTTTTTCGTGACTTTCAAATGTCCATCCAGCAATATGTGGCGTTAACAAAACATTTTCGGCTTGAAGTAAATATTCAAAAGCTCTCGGTTTTTCGCTGTCAATAAATAAATTTTCGAAAGACAATTTTTCATATTCCAAAACGTCTAATCCTGCGCCAAGAATTTTTCCTGATTGTAATGCTTCTACTAAATCATCAGTTACGACATTTTTTCCGCGTGACGTATTGATAAACCAAAACGGTTTTGAAAAAGCATTAATAAATTCAGTATTTATCATTTTGTCGGTTTTTGGTGTCCAAGGAATATGCAAACTCAACACATCGCTTTTTTGCTGTAATTCAGATAA
>DAOLYL010000212.1:0-3201 GCA_035425765.1 Flavobacterium sp.
TTATTCTTAAAACAAACCATAAAAATCTAATATCATAAAATATGAGCATTATTATCAAAGTACATGCAAGACAAATTTTGGATTCAAGAGGAAATCCTACCATAGAAGTTGATGTAGTAACCGAAAACGGCGTTCTTGGTCGTGCTGCTGTTCCATCTGGAGCTTCAACAGGTGAACACGAAGCGGTTGAATTGCGCGATGGCGGAAAAGCATTTATGGGTAAAGGCGTTTTGAAAGCGGTTGAAAATGTAAATACTAAAATTGCTCCCGAGTTGTTAGGAGTTTCAGTTTTTGAACAAAACCATATCGATCAATTAATGATTGAATTGGATGCTACGCCAAATAAATCAAGTCTTGGAGCAAACGCAATTTTGGGAGTTTCGCTAGCTGTTGCAAAAGCAGCCGCTAATGAGTTAGGATTGCCTTTATATCGTTATATTGGTGGAGTTTCTGCCAATACGTTGCCTGTTCCAATGATGAACATCATCAATGGTGGTTCGCATTCTGATGCGCCAATTGCGTTTCAAGAGTTTATGATTATGCCAGTAAAAGCGACTTCTTTTACACACGCAATGCAAATGGGAACTGAGATTTTCCATAACCTTAAAAAAGTTTTACACGACAGAAATCTTTCTACAGCGGTTGGTGATGAAGGTGGTTTTGCACCAAATTTGGCTGGCGGAACTGAAGATGCGCTTGATACTATCAAAAAAGCGGTTGAGAATGCAGGATATAAATTTGGAGACGAAATTATGATTGCTCTTGACTGTGCGGCTTCTGAGTTTTATGTTGATGGAAAATATGATTATACAAAATTTGAAGGCGCAACTGGAAAAGTTAGAACATCAAGAGAACAAGCAGAATATTTAGCTTCTTTAGCTGCTAATTATCCAATTATTTCTATCGAAGACGGAATGTATGAAGACGATTGGGAAGGTTGGAAATATTTAACGGAATTAATTGGAGATAAAATTCAATTAGTTGGAGATGATTTGTTTGTAACTAATGTGCAACGTTTAGCAACTGGAATTGAAAAAGGAATTGCTAACTCCATTTTAGTAAAAGTAAATCAAATTGGAACACTGACTGAAACGATTGCTGCTGTAAACATGGCGCATAATGCTGGTTATACTTCGGTAATGTCACACCGTTCAGGAGAAACTGAAGATAATACTATTGCTGATTTAGCGGTTGCGTTGAATTGTGGACAAATCAAAACGGGTTCAGCGTCGCGTTCAGATCGTATGGCAAAATACAACCAACTACTTCGTATTGAAGAAGAATTAGGAAATACAGCTTATTTTCCTGGAGTAAAAGCTTTTAAACAGAAGTAGTAAAAAGAAAAGATAAATTTATATTTATAAATAAAAAAAGGGTAAACATTTGTTTACCCTTTTGTGGTTTTAAAATAACAGATAGTGATGATACTGTCATTTTTCAACCAGTATTTTAAATAAAATTAATTGTTTTGATTCTCTGATGTAAATTTATAATTCTTTTCACTGCAACGTTAATTATTGAGCGCTATATAAACTATACATTCCAATAAAAGTGTTCGTTAAAAAACTCAGTTTGCCTATACTTGTACTATACAGACAAGTAGGTATTTTATTGTAAACTAGTTTTTTAGAATGTAAATTATTCATTTTTTGTTGATTGTAATAAGTTATGTGTTATTCAAATTAAATTGAGGATTAAAAAAATCAATTTTGGCTTTTTTTCATTTTCTCTATTTTTCTAAATCATAATATAGCAATCTTTTTTAAGGTGAAATTACATTAGCATAACTTGTTTTAATGCCATATTTTGCTCTTTTAATTGTACATTTGCACTTTAATTTTTAGAAATGATTTTATTTTTTTTGAAATTAAAAACAACTAACTAACAAACAACACTTTTTGCAAAATCAATCTATTTTGTCTATGCAACACAACGTACTTATTTTAGATTTCGGCTCGCAATACACACAACTTATTGCTCGTCGCGTTCGCGAATTAAATATATTCTGCGAAATTTTTCCTTTTAACAACTATCCATCTGATTTGTCGCCTTACAAAGCGGTTATTCTTGGCGGAAGTCCATATTCGGTTAGAGCCGATGATGCCTTGCAAATTGATTTGTCTGAAATTAGAGGTAAAATTCCATTGCTTGCTGTTTGCTATGGCGCGCAATATTTAGCTCATTTTTCTGGTGGAGAAGTTGCTGCATCTAACATTAGAGAATATGGAAGAGCTAATTTGTCATACATAAAAGATGATGAAGATTTTCTTGATGAAGTCGCTTTAAACAGCCAAGTATGGATGAGTCACAGTGATACAATTAAAAAATTACCAACCAACGGAATTCGACTAGCTAGCACAAAAGATGTAGAAAATGCTGCTTATAAAATTGAAGGTGAAACTACTTATGCCATTCAATTTCATCCTGAAGTATATCATTCTGTTGATGGGAAACAAATTTTAGAAAATTTTTTGGTAAAAATAGCTAAAGTAGAACAGACATTTACACCCAACGCTTTTGTTGATGATTGCGTAAGGGATTTGCGAGCGAAAGTAAAAGATGATAAAGTAGTTCTTGGACTTTCGGGTGGAGTAGACTCTACTGTAGCGGCAGTTTTATTACACAAAGCAATTGGAAAAAATCTCTATTGTATCTTTGTTAATAATGGTTTACTACGCAAAAATGAATTTGAAAATGTATTGAACCAATACAAAGGAATGGGTTTAAATGTAAAAGGGGTTGATGCTTCTGAACGTTTTCTCTCTGCTCTTGATGGTATTGAAGAACCAGAAGCTAAACGAAAAGCCATTGGACGTGTTTTTATAGAAGTTTTTGATGACGAAGCGCACCAAATCGAAGATGTAAAATGGTTAGCACAAGGAACAATTTATCCTGATGTTATTGAGTCTGTTTCAGTAAAAGGACCAAGCGCAACGATTAAATCGCATCACAACGTTGGAGGATTACCAGATTATATGAAACTACAAATTGTTGAGCCATTGCGAATGCTTTTCAAAGATGAAGTAAGACGTGTTGGAAAAACATTAGGAATTGACGCAGAACTTCTAGGCAGACATCCATTTCCAGGTCCAGGATTATCGATTAGAATACTTGGAGCAATTACTCCAGAGAAAGTTAGAATCCTACAAGAAGTAGATTTTGTATTTATCGAAGGATTAAAATCACACGGATTATATGATA
>DAOLYL010000213.1:0-3188 GCA_035425765.1 Flavobacterium sp.
GAAAATCCAGATTGGCCAGCTTATAAAAAATATTTTATGCACGGAACGTCGCACCACATGGGATTAGACACGCACGATTACGGATTATTGCACGAACCAATGCAAGCCAATATGGTGTTCACGGTTGAACCAGGAATTTATATTCCAGCAGAAGGTTTTGGTATTCGTATTGAAGATGATATGGTTATTCAAGAAAAAGGTGAAGCATTCAACTTGATGCGAAATATTCCGATTGAAGTGGAAGAAATTGAGAGTTTGATGAATTCATAATTTATCATCACAAAAAAAAAGCTAAAAAATAAAAAAAGCGAATCGAATTTTACGGTTCGCTTTTTTTATACCTTAATTTATACTAAAATATAACTTTATTCGTTTTAATTGTATAGAATAAAATTTGTTGTAATAATAATTGTATTACAAAATTTAGTATTTTCACATTTCAATTAGTATTAATTAATTTTTTGATGTTATGCAATTAATTGTTCATTTTACAATGTCCACAAATGCTTCATATTTAATTTTTAATCAAGGAAGAAGAATGCTCTATTGTCTAGACGAAGAAATGTATATTTCCGGTGTGGGATATTCTTATCATTATTTTGTTGAAGATACAAAAGACAGAAGTTTTGAGTTCAAATTAAATTTCTTGATTAATCAAGCTGATGATTTTAGAAAAGCAACCTACCAAGAGTTTTATCAAAATTATAAGTTTTTTTTAAAATCAAAAAATAAAGACTCTAAATGGATCATACAAAACAATATCGCCAAAAGAAATTTTGAAAAACTATTTGATTTGACCATAAAAGATTATGGTTCTAAATTAGAAACTACTCATGGCACTTCGACTTTTAGAGAATTACACGACTGTAATAAAGTTGTCTTCTATGGCGTTGATGATCCAAATCTTATTGGCAAAAGAGATACAATAATACCTTTGGAAGAAATCCTTTCTCTCAAAATTGCTGATGAAGATGATATTCCAATACTTCTTTTGGGCAATGAAGATAACGAGGGTAATCAACTTTTTGACATAGAAACAGAAGACATTTCAAAAAAAGAATATAAAAGCGGATATTTAGTAGATACATTTCAATTTCCCTATCTGCAAGATGTTAAAGCTGCTGGACTGACAGCCATTACCTATGAGTTTTCAAAAGAAATTGAACCAATAAAAGAGTATCTAAAAAAATGGGCAACATTAGCTTTGAAAAGTTCAAATCCAAAAGAAGCGCAACAATTCTTTATTAAAAATTTAGTACCAATTATTGAAAATAAACGAAGAACAGCATTCCAAATCAATGCTGCAAAAGACATTTGCTCAAGTCATTACCCTAATTATACTTTTCATCTTCAATTTGGCGAATTACCCATTGATAAAATATGGGAATACTACAAAACATATAACCACGTTACTGAAGAAGAATATCAAAAACTTTTAAAATTAAAAGAACAAAATCCAACTAAATTCTCCCGAAGATGGCCAGTCGTTTTTTTTAAAACAGATAATAAGGCAATTTATAGTAAACAAGAAAGGCAAGATGAACAGCCAAAAACACGAAAAACATTAGACATTTAAAATTTATAAGGTATGAAAACTCAAAATCTTAATTATGTTGATGCCACTTTAGAAAACATCAACCAGAAAATCGAAGTTCAAAATATCATTGATTTTTGTCAAATGATTGAACGACATCACATCAAAGAAGTTTTTGTGATTAAAAACCTTCATTGTTTCGCTATTGCCTATCAAAACTTTCTTTTGACCTTATCTCAAAATGGTTATGCAGACTTAAATGACTATCGAAATGCGCAACAAAACGGGTTTTCAAACGCCGATGATTTTTATGAAGCCAAAACACTCAATATAACTACTTTTCAAAATTTTGAAATAATGAAAGCATGTGGTATAGAAGACCAAGAAACCTTTGCCGCTATCCAAAAACAAAACTATCTTGAAGGTTTTAAAATCTGGCTACAGTATAAACTAGACCACAATATAGAACAACCCATTTGTAAAAACCCTTACGAATTATACACTTTTGCCAAAGAAAATAATTTCGAAAACTTTGAACAATTTTTCATCGCTTTTCAAAATGGATTTACTAATCTTTTAGAAAAAAATGTTGCCAATGAAAAAGGATTTCAAACAGCCGATGACTATGATAATGCCCAAAAAGGTGGTTTCACTTTCTACAAAGAATATAAAGAAGCCACAGACCAAGGCGTTGAAACCTTTGAAGAATATGAAAAAAAGAAAGACCTCGAATTTGGCGAAGTACAATCCATTCATGACCAAAAACTACTCCTTCTTATCTTAAATAAAATCGATCAAGGAAAAAAAGTAAGTCTCAATAAAATAAAACAACTCCTAGAAGAAGAAATTAAAACGTTTCATAAATCTAACGAAAAACTACCCGATTGGTTCACTATTTCATTAAAAGAAGACCAAGATTTTGTAACCTTCCTACTCAAAAATGAAAAAGCAGTTAAACTTGGCGATTATGATGCCGATGGAGAATTCTATGAAATAAAATCGCTAAACGAAAGAAGTGTTTTAATAGACGGAAGCAACGTAGCCCATAACAGTAGCGGAAATAATAAGAGTAACGCTAAATTGTCTAACCTAATTACAATGGTTAAATTCTTAAAGAAAAAAGGATTTATTGACATCGTTATCGTTGCCGATGCCTCACTGCGACATAAAGTAATCGACAAAGAAAACTTCGAAAAACTCGAACAAGAATCCACTTATTTTGTTGCACCTGCAGAAACCACAGCTGATACCTTTCTATTATCTATGGTAAAATCAAAACACTCCTTGCTAGTAAGCAATGACACTTTTAGAGAATATAAAATAATAGATCCATGGCTTGCTGCCAACATAGATTACTTCAAACTCACTTTTCTAATAACTGACGACGGCGTAGTTATGCCCGAACTCGAGAAATAAAAACAAAAACGGCACAAAAGTTCTTTCCTCTGTGCCGTTTAGTTTCTTTTTTGAGTCTTACGTGTTTAAAAATTAAGCCGTCGGAATTGTTTCTACAACCATTTCATTTCCTTCTTTGTCATAATAACTACACGTCATTTTATCCATAACAACGATCCATTTTTCAACTCCCGATTTTGCACAATCGTTTAAGAATGTCATATAATCGGTTTTGCCTTGTTGGTGTGCTTTTAAGTCT
>DAOLYL010000214.1:0-3165 GCA_035425765.1 Flavobacterium sp.
AAATCTTTAATCAATACGACTGAATCACCATCTAACAAAACATTTCCGTTAGAGTCTTTGTGAACAATTTTTCCTTCGTCGTCATCGGCTTCTCCTGTTGCTTTTGCCCATTCTAATGCGTCTTCATCAAGATACATCATTTCTAACATATCGATGTTTTTCAATCGCGCTAGCATTCGCCAAGAAACAATTTGCACCGGAAGATTTTCATTCCACATACTATCGCTCAAACCTCGCCAATCATTTGCATTGGTAGTTTTTGGATTTTCTATTTGATCTTTTAATTTTTTTGTGATTAAAATACAGTTTTCGGGAGTTGCTTCTGTTTTTGGTTCAACTAGATAGACAACTAAATTTTCATCGCTTCCGCTAATTTCACATTTAGAACCGCTTCTGTCTTTTAATCTTTTTTCGGTAACTACGCTCATTTATTTTTCTGAATTATAAATTAAATGAAGCTCCAATGCTGAAGATAAATTGATTATTGTAGTTTTCATACCCATTTACATCAGTATCATAACGAGCTAATGGCGTATTTGCTTCGGCAAACATTCCAAAACCATCTGTAAAGAAATATCTAAATCCAAGATGTCCGCCAAAATTTCTTAATCCTAAATTTAGCCCAGGATAAACATCCATATTTTCATCTAACTTTAAAACATTACCAATGTTTGCATTAAAACGCACTCTTAAATCGGCTCTGTCTTCAAATCGTGTTTTTACGCCAGCTACTTCGTTTGCATTTAGCATATAACCTGCTACGATTCCGAAAGACATGTTTTCGCCCATTCCAAAATCGGTAGAAATTCCAATTCCTGTTCCGCCATCTTGAAGCGTTAAACCTACTTGACCTTTTAAATCTCCTTTTCCTTTAAATGCTTGAGCGCTTGCAAAAGCAACTGAAAGTACTGCAATAACTGTGAATATTTTTTTCATGTTTAAACTATTTATTATTTTACAAAAGTAATTGTTTATACTTAATTTCTTCCTTTTTCATTAAAATACAATTCATTAAGATTTTCACTTTGCCAAAAATCTTTAGTGTTTACATCCATAATGGTTAATGGACCTTTGAAAGCAGCACCTGTATCAACGTTCCAAATAGTTGCTTTTTGAATTGGTACATTTTCATTAATTCTAGAAACTGGCGTATGACCAATATAAATTTCTTTGTATAACGTCAATCGTTTTGGATAAAATTCACTTGTTTTTTGAATTCTATCGTCTAATGACAATGCGGTTTCCCAAAGTGTTCTATCCCAATAAAAAAGTTTTGGAAAATATTCATAATTTATACCATTCATGTTAGTAAAACCAGCATGAACAAACAATCTATTTTCGTTGTCGAGATAATAATTTTGTAAATTCTTGAGAAATTCGATGTGTCTTTGTTTGGTTTCAAAATCTACTTTTTCATAAGCCAAAACCGTTGATTCTCCGCCGTGTTGATACCATTGGAGATTGTCTTTACTTTCGCTTAACCATTCTAGTAACAACTCATCATGATTTCCACGAATGAAAATACAATTTTGTTTCTTTCCTATATCTATCAAAAAATCAATTACTTGTGGTGATTCGCTCCAACCATCAACATAATCGCCAAGAAAAATTAACGTGTCGTCTAAAGTTACTTTTGCTCTTTCAAAAATTTGGTGCAAAGCGCGCAAACCACCATGAATATCACCAATTACTAATATTCTACTCATTATTTTTATTGTATTTCATTTTTCTTAAAATTCGCATTGCTTCTTTAAAATTCAAATATACCAATGGATTTTGATTGGATTTCAAAAAAGGTTTGGCATCAATCAGCTTTTGTTTGGCATCTTGAAAACCATTTAAATAGCAAATCATCAACGTATAAGGGAAATTTTCTAAATCTTTCTCTTCACGTTCCGAAATGGTTATTCCTTTTTGAAATTTACTCAAAACCGCCAAATTAGCATTATAAATATGATGCAGCATTTTGGTATTGTATTTTGGTGGTTCAAAAAGCATTTGGGTTTCCATTTTATAATAACCATTGTCAAAAAACCGAATCGTTACTTTTTCTAAAGGATAATAACTCGTTTTGTCGTTCAAACCCAGCGGAACGTGTTCAATAATAGTGAAACTTTCGTCATCAAATGAAATCGTAACCACATCAAGTGCCGAATAAAACAGCTTGATTTGTTCATTAATCAATTCAATATCAACACGAGATAAATAAGTTGTTTCTCTAATTTTCTTCGGATTTCCAGCCCAACAAATCACAAATAATTCCTTAAAAACCTTGTACTGCGAAAGCATATCACCATGTCTTTCAACCATAAAATTCATCACACCATCAAGTGTATGCGCAATGCTGTTTCTAGAATTGTTTTCGATGCTGATAATCGTTTCGATATTCTGTTTTGTGTAGGGAATTTTCTCTTCGGTTGGAATGGAATTGCTTCCGCGACGAACAAAAACAGTATTCGCCAAAATAGTATGAATGTTTTTCTTGAAAAAAGACGTTTTATGCTTCGGTTTTATCGTAACCAATCCAACAACTCTGTCTTTGGGCAAATTAGGAAACGGAACATTTTCATATAAAATCTTAGGAGGATTTTCCAGAAAAGCATTGACCAAATTTTGAATCCGACTGTCGTCAAAAAAATCATCGCCAGTTATTTCGTTGTTTTCATCTTCAACACCAACAACAATATACGAATTATTGGAAGGATTAGAATTAGACAACGCGCAAATGTGCTTCAAAAACTTGGCTTTTCCTTCTTTGGTATGCAAATTCAATTGACGTTTTTTATCATAAAAAGTACTCTCATCGTTGTGAGCAAGTAGGTTTTTAATAAGAAGACGTTTGTTGATCATTTTTTTAGTTTTCAGTCGCAGTCGCAGTTTACATTGCCAAACCGAGACTGTAAACTGCGCCTGTAAACTAAATTAAGGTACTTCATTTCCCATACTTTCTGTCCAAATGGCGAACCAATCTTGCTTATCCATTTTCAATTCTACAGCTTTCATCAGTTGCTGAATTCGGGCAATATTTACCGTTCCAGCAACAGGAATTACGTTTGACGGATGTTGTAAAATCCAAGCCAACAAAATGGTATCCGAACCAACGCCATATTTTTCGACCAATTCAGCCAAAATCTTTTTCAATCGACGGGTTTGCTCTGTATCTTC
>DAOLYL010000215.1:0-3158 GCA_035425765.1 Flavobacterium sp.
CGACTACTTCAACCACATTCAAGGTTTCGTTTTGTTGTGCTGGCATTGAAGCAAAATTGGAAAACGCCGATGCAACCGAAGTCATAGTATCAATTTGTTGAATTAACGTTTTGGAATAATCATCAACTTTTTGCTTCAAATTTGGATCTTCTAAATCAAATTTTCGCTGGAAACTTTGCACGGTTAATCGCATTGGCGTCAACGGATTTTTGATTTCGTGTGCCACTTGTTTTGCCATTTCGCGCCAAGCTTGTTCACGTTCGCTTTGTGCCAATTTGCTTGCGCTTTCTTCTAATTTATCAACCATTTGATTATAGGCGTTTATCAAAGAATTAATCTCACGACTGTTGGCTTCAATCACGATTTTTTCGTTTTTTTGGTTCAAACTGGTTTCGTTGATTTTATCCGAAATAGTTTTTAATGATTTGGTAATATAACTCGCTAAAAAATAAGCAATTGCAAACGCAATAACCAACATAAACGAATACACTTGGCTCAATCGAATAAGAAATTGTCGCAATTCCGTTTCATAAAAACCATCGTCTTCTACATAAGGAATGTTCAAAATTCCGAGTGGTTTGAACTTTTCATCCTTGATTTGACTAAATGAAGAACGGTTTTTTACACCATTTATACTTTTAATATCTACATAACGTTTGTCAACTGATGATTGCACTAATTTTAGAACATAATTTGGAATTGGCGGTGCAACTTTGTCAATAGAAAATGATGCTTTTGACGATTTAACTAGCTTTCCTTCAAGAGAATATATGTTAATTTCCACATTATGAATATCGGCTAATTCGTGAATTTTATCTTTAAAAACCAGCGGAAGATTTTCGGGAGTTAACGGATATGTTGTCGTAGAAAGCACATAATTTATGTGTTCTTTTATGGCAAATTCTTTTCGATCTAAACGTTCTTGATGGTATTCTTTAGCTTCATTTTTAAATTGCACAACTGAAATGGAAGCCATCAAAATCGATGCTATTACTATCAAAACAATCATCGACAAGAAAATTCTCGTTCGAAGTGAAAGCGATGCTATTTTGAAGTTGCTCATTTGTTAGTTTTCAGTTTTCAGTCGCAGTTTTCAGTCGCAGTTTTTCTGTTAACCGAGACTGAGACTATCAACTACTTCTTCTCTCTTATTCGTTTATAAAACTTAAATCCAAGCATAATTAAAACCGAAAATAAAACAATTCCGATTACGCCATAAATCCAGTTGAAAGCATTTTTTAAAATTACTAAAAAAACAACGGAAAACAATATTATTGTTGCGCCTTCGTTCCACAATCGCATAAAATTGGAACTGTATTTGAATTCGTCATTTTGCAATTGTTTATAAATTTGATGGCATTTAAAATGATAAGCAAATAGTAAAACTACAAAACCTAATTTGACTTGCATCCATGGCATTTGCAACCATTCGGGCATTAAATGTAACAACCAAAGCGCAAAAATTGTTGCTAAAACGGCGCTTGGCCAAGTGATGATATACCACAATCGGTAGGTCATTATTTTGTATTGTTTCAGCAAAATCTCTCTTTCTGGCGAAGGTTTTTCGTTGGCTTCAATTTGATATACAAACAAGCGAACAATATAAAACAAACCTGCAAACCAAGTGATTACAAAGATTAAATGAAGCGATTTTATGTAATTGTAGAGTTCCATTATTTTTTATCATTAAATAAATCTAAATAATCTTTAAAAACATATAATTTGTTTCGTTGAGCTCCAGATATTTCTTTTAAAATTTCTAACCGTTCTAAATCTGCAATTAATTTGTAATGTGTAGCTTTCGATTTATTTATTATTTTTTCAACTTTTGAAGCATCTATTACTGGATTTTTGTATAGATAATCTATGATTTTTTGTGCTTCAATGCTTCTAATTCCTAATGTTTGCAATTTTATATCTAAATTTTTTTGCAATTGCATAATTCCATTAAAAGTTTCTACTCCATTTTTAGAAATTTCAATTATACCTGTCAAAAAAAACTTTAACCATTGGTTGACGTCGTTATGCGTTCTTGCACGCATTAAATTATCGTAATACAACATTCTATTTCTTTCAAAAAAATCAGATAAATAAAGAATAGGTTGTTTCAAAATTCCTTTATCTACCAAATATAATGTGATTAATAATCTGCCAACTCTTCCGTTTCCGTCTAAAAAAGGATGAATTGTTTCAAATTGATAATGGATTATTGCAATTTTTATTAAATCTGGTAAAGGATTTAGTTCGTCATTAGCAAATTTTTCAAGGTCAGACATTAATTCGTTAATATCTGTATGATTTGGCGGAATGAAAACGGCATCATTTATACTTGCTCCACCAATCCAGTTTTGACTGGTTCGATATTCGCCAGGAAGTTTTTGTTTTCCACGAACACCTTGTAATAATATTTTATGTGTTTGCTTTATTAATCGAGATGAAAAAGGTAAAGTATGTAACAGTTTTACCGCTTCGTTCATTGCGCTTATGTAGTTTTGAACTTCTTCCCAATCGTCTCTTTTTTCTTCTGAAACTTCTTCTTTGTTAAAAAAAACTTCTTCAACATTAGTTTGTGTTCCTTCTATTTTAGATGATTGAGTCGCTTCTTTGGCAATGTGCATTCGTATAAAAAGATCAATATTGACGTACTCCGAATACATGTCTAAACGACCAAGAAATCTATCTGCTTTGCTTAATAATTGCAAAACAGACATGTCGTTTATTTGCCAATTTCTATTAATTAAGTTTGGATTAAAACTTTTATAATATCCTTGGTTTACATATTTTCCTGAAATAAAATCATTCATTTTTTATTATTAGAATAGAATACAAATATAAACTAAAACAAGCATTAGTTTAAAATAATCGAAAAAACTAAACTTAAATTTTATTAAGTTTAAAATAATCGAAAAAACTAAACTTAAAAGGTACTTAGTTTATTATTTGTTTTTCCTCTGAAAATCCTCAATCCAATTTGCCACAACGTTACACCATTCATCTTCATCATTCATACATGGAACAGCAAAAAACTCTTCGCCGCCGTTTGATTTAAAATCTTCATTGGCACGCATAGCGATTTCTTCCAAAGTTTCTAAGCAATCGGCAACAAAAGCAGGCGTTACAACGGCTAATTTTTTAATTCCTTTTGCTGGCATTTTGTT
>DAOLYL010000216.1:0-1346 GCA_035425765.1 Flavobacterium sp.
TCTAGTACCGCATTAGGAAGAGTTGGTTTACCAGATGACATTGGAAGTGTTGTAGCATTTCTTTGCAGCAATGAATCAAAATGGATTAGTGCACAGCGAATAGAAGTTGCTGGTGGTGTTCACATTTAATTTGTTCCCAAACAAAAAAACCGATTAAGAAATTAGTCGGTTTTTTTTATTACATAAATATCTTAACTAATAACTCTTTATACAAGTCGGCATCAGATAAATTAGCAGCTCCAACACCTTTGCTCTTTCCATCAATATCGCGCAAAGAACTTATAATGGCACTTACTTTTTTCATCGGATAATTTTTGGCAGCAAGTACATAATCATTCACAAAGTATGGATTTACTCCTAGTGTTTTTGCAATATTCCCTGGTGATTTGTCTTTTAATCCGTGTAGCGATAACAAGTTGGAATAAAAACTAAACAGTTGCGCCACAACTAAAACCATTGGATTATCCTTTGGATTGTTAGCAAAGTAATTAACAATCTGGAATGACCTAAGTTCATTTCTATCGCCCAGAGCTTTTCGAAGTTCGAAAACATTATAATCTTTACTAATTCCAATATTTACTTCAATATCATTTGGGGAAATAACACTTCCTTTGGGGAGAATAATTTCAAGTTTTGTAATTTCGTTTGCTATTCGGCTCAAATCATTACCAAGAAATTCCACTAACATTACAATAGCTTTTGGTTCAATTCCGTAACCTCTTCCTTGTAAAACACGTTTCACCCACTCGCCTACTTTGTATTCTTTTAGTTTAACACTTTCAAAAAGAACTCCGTGTTTAGTTATATTTTTTACCCATTTTTTGCGTTTATCAACTGATTTGTATTTGTAGGCAATAACCAAAACTGTTGTGGGTTGTGGATTATCAATATAACTCTCAATTTTATCAATTGTTTTAACTAATTCCTGCGCTTCCTTCACAATTACAACTTGACGTTCAGCCATCATTGGATAACGTTTTGCATTGGAAACAATATCATCAACGGTTGTATCTCGTCCATACATCACCATTTGATTGAAACCTTTTTCGTCTTCTGACAATATATTATCTTCAATATATTCGGTTAATTTATCAATATAATAAGGTTCTTCACCCATCAAAAAATAGATCGGTTTTATATTTCCAGATTTTATATCGCTGATAATTTTTAGTACTTCGTCCATTCTTTTAGTCTTCAGTTGGCAGTAGCAGTTGGCAGTTAATCAATTTTAACTAAATTTGCTCTATGCAAAAACTCAATTTTCCTGATTATTCGTTTCGCTTCAAAAATAGTGAAAATAAAGTGGCTATTTTTGATGTCATCAGGAAAAAATTTATAATTCTAAC
>DAOLYL010000216.1:1446-3111 GCA_035425765.1 Flavobacterium sp.
ACCTATACTTACTTGTTTTGAAAACGAACCTCAAACCGCTATAATTCAGCCCAAATTATTGGACTTTAAATGCAAAACACATTTCGAATATGCTGGTGCTGCAGGTGGTTTTATAGATAAATTTGGTTATCCTTTTTGTCGTGGTAGAATTTTTGACACTGTCGAAAAAGATAACGGTCAATATAATGATGATATTCAAATTTTTTGGGCAAGTGGTGCTTGTTTTTTCATCCGAAAAGAGGTTTTTAGAAAACTAAATGGATTTGATGCAGATTTTTTTGCACATCAAGAAGAAATTGATTTGTGTTGGCGTGCAAACAATTTGGGTTATAACATAAAATACATTTCAAAATCAGTTGTTTATCACGTTGGTGGTGCAACACTAAAAGAAGGAAGTCCAAAGAAAACGTTTCTAAATTTTAGAAATTCATTACTAATGCTCACCAAAAATTTACCTTTTGAACAGCTCTTCCCTACTCTTTTTATTCGTTTGTGCTTAGATGGAATTGCTGGAATTCAATTTCTTTTTAAAGGAAAATTTAATCACTTTTTTGCCATTATAAAAGCTCATTTTTCTTTTTATACTCTGATAAACAAAACCTTAAAAAAACGAAAAGGAAAGACATCCAAACAATACTATCATACAAACAGCATTGTTTATCGTTACTTCATAAAAAACGGCAAGGTATTTGATGAAATTTAACAATAGTTTATACAATCGGCTTTTAGCCAAACTAAAATAATCCGTACTTTTGTTAAAATTTAATCTCTCATCTATGAAAAAAGTAGTTTTTATCCTTTCGATAGCATGCTTAACGCTAACATCTTGTGGCACAAAGAAAAAAATCGCCGCTTTAGAAGCACAAAACAAAGAATGTCAAGATTTACTGAATTCGACAACTGTTAAATTGAATTTGTGTCTTTCTGAAAAAGATGCTTTGAGTAAACAAAATGATTACTTAAAACAAAACAACTCTGATTTAATCAATAATCAAAAAGAGTTGACCATGCTAACCTCAAAAGGCGCACAAAATCTAGAAAAATCATTAGAAAGCTTAAAAGAGAAAGATTTAAAAATTACTCGTCTTCAAGATGCTTTAACTAGAAAAGATAGCGTTACGTTAGCGTTAGTTACTAGTTTAAAAAGTTCTGTTGGAATATCTGATCCAGATATTGAAGTAAACGTAGATAAAGGTGTGGTTTTCATTTCTATAGCAGACAAGTTATTATTTAAAAGCGGAAGCTATGTAGTTAGCGATAGAGCAAAAGAAGTTTTAGGAAAAGTTGCTAAAGTAATCAACGATAAACCTACATTTGAATGTATGGTTGAAGGTCATACGGATAACGTTCCTTTTACTGGAAATGCCGTTTTATTAGACAACTGGGATTTGAGTGTTAAGCGTTCTACAGCAATTGTTAGAGTGTTGACAAAAGAATTGAAAGTAAATCCAAAACAATTAATTGCTGCTGGTCGTGGTGAATTTATTCCTTTAGTAGAAAACAACACTACCGAAAATCGTGCAACAAATAGAAGAACTCGTATCGTTATTTTACCTAAAATTGATGAGTTCTATGAAATGATTGAAAAAGAAATGAAGAACCAAAAGAAATAATTCTTTCACCATTTTATAAATTCAAACTCCAGTTAATCGCTGGAGTTTTTTT
>DAOLYL010000217.1:0-1427 GCA_035425765.1 Flavobacterium sp.
GATAAATATTCATTTTCAGCATTATACAAAATACTGCGAATGACTACGTTAAAATCAAAATCATTTTCAGGAGAAAAATAACCCACTGCACCGCTGTATAATCCTCGTTTGGTTTCTTCGAGATTTTCGATAATATTCATCGCCGAAATTTTTGGTGCGCCAGTCATACTTCCCATTGGGAAAGTCGATTTTATAATTTCCACTGGAGAACGATTTTCAGCAACGGTCGATGTTATCGTGGAAATCATTTGATGGACTTGTTCAAACGAATAAATGCCACAAAGTTCTTCTACTTCTACCGAACCTTTGGTAGCAGTTTTGGACAAATCATTGCGGACTAAATCTACAATCATAATATTCTCAGAACGTTCTTTTGGGTTTTCGGCTAAATCAGTTTTTGATTTTTGGTCTAAATCTTCATCCGAAAATCGTTTGGCTGTTCCTTTTATGGGTTGCGAAATGACTTTATTTCCCTCTTTTCTTAAATAACGTTCTGGCGAAGCCGAAAGCAAATACTGTTTATGGTTTTTGAAAAAAGTAGCAAACGGCGGTTTTGAAATGGCATTCAGTTTTTGATAAATTTCTACAGGATTTATGATTGCATTTTCGGCAAAAAACTCCATGCAAAAATTGGCTTCATAAATATCGCCACGCTGAATGTGTTCGAGCATTTTATTGACTTTGAAAAGATAATCTTCTTTGGATATTCGTTGTGAAATATTGATTTCTCGCGAAGTCGCAAAGTCGCAAAGTTCAATAGAAACGATATCATCATAATCGGTTACAAATTCATCATCACATAGTAATAAATAATGAACTTCGAGTTGATTTCCTTTTAATAAAAACAGCTTTTTGGGCTGAAAGAAAAACAAATCTGGAAAATCTAATCCGTCAAAATTATTGGAAGCTAGTTTTTCGGTATCGTTTTTTAAATCATAAGTCAGATAACCAAATAACCAATCTTTGGTTTGTTGTTGGTATTGTTGCAAATCTTCAAAACCGTTGTGAAAATCAGTTTTTAAAGACGTAAAAGCATCGACGGCAAGAACACAATCATAGCTTGAATATTTTTGGTGATATTCATTAGTATCCAAAAAAACAACTTCTCTAAACTGTTGTGACCAAGTTAGTAACTTATTTTTGAATGCTTCGGGATTCGTAATTTCTTTGGAAAAATGCGTTCTCAAGATGATTGGATTTGACTTCAAAAATACGATAAAAAATATTTTTTAAGCAATTCTTAAGTTTGGCACGCTTTTTAGTATGTTAAAAATAATGTTAAACCTGTAATTCATTTTTGCTTTTGATAGAAAACTACACTTTGCTTATTTATAAAAACCAAGCTCAGAAAATGTTCTCTATTATTAACAATTTAAAAAAAATCAAAAATGAAACACCTTTCAAAATTAGGTTTGGCATTACTCCTA
>DAOLYL010000217.1:1527-3105 GCA_035425765.1 Flavobacterium sp.
AAATTTGTTCGAACGGCAGATATTAAATTCAAAGTAAAAGATGTTGCCAAATCGACTTATGCTATTGAAAACAGCATTGCAAAACACGGTGGATTTGTAACTTTCACCGATTTAAAAAGCAACATCAATCAAAAATCAGAAACGAAAATTAGTCAGGATAGTATTTTGGAAACGATACAATATACGGTTGACAACACAATTACATTTCGAGTTCCGAATACACAATTGGACACGGTTTTGAAATCAATGGTTAAGGAAATTAATTTTCTAGACAGTCGATTGATTAAAGCCGATGATGTTTCGTTGCAACTTTTGTCCAATAAACTGGCACAAAAACGCATTAAAAACAGTCAGGAACGATTGGAAAAAGGTATTGATAGCAAAGGTAAAAAACTGAACGATATTACAACTGCCGAAGATAAAGCGTTGGACAAAGCCACTGAAAGCGATGCTTCGATTTTAAACAATCTAAGTTTGGAAGATCAAGTGAATTTTAGCACTGTAACCTTGTATTTATATCAACGAGAAACGACGAAACAAGAAGTTATTGCGAATGAAAAAAGTGTAAATGAATATCGACCAAATATTGGTTTACAAATTTGGGATAGTTTGAAAACGGGTTGGTTTATTTTGGAAGGAATTATTGCTTTTGTGGTGCAACTTTGGTCGGTGATTTTGATTGGTTTTGTTGGATTTTTGGTTTATAAAAAGTTTTTGAAGAAATAATGTTTCCTGAAATTCAATACAAATCCTAACTAACCCTGATTGAATCTCGTTTTTTTTCAAAACGAGAGGAAAGCAGGAATATGGAAACCAAAAATTCCCGAACGATTCGTTCCTAATTTTTATAATATATTGATAATGAAATAAATGTCTTTGAACTACTTTGAAGGCATTTTTTTGTTTAACTTTGGTAAACATTAATCAAAAAACTACTTTATTATGAAAATTGCGACTATTATTGTGAGAGTCTTGATTGGACTTTTACTGCTTTTTGCTTCGGTTAGTTTCTTCTTGAAACTTGCTCCTGAACAGGTTTCTACTGGAAATTTTAAAGCTTTTCAAATTGGATTGGTAGCTTCGAGTTATTTAATTCCGTTGGCAAAAGCGGTTGAATTGCTTTGTGGATTATCGTATTTGACTGGTAAATATGTTAGTTTGGCAAATATTTTGATATTACCGATTACGGTTAACATATTGTTTATCAATTATTTTATGGCACCAGAAGGTTTGCCGATTGCAATTCCTTTGTTTCTTGGGAATTTGTTTTTGATTTATCGTTATTGGGAAAATTACAAATCGGTTTTTAGACCATAAAAAAATGTCCCGAAAATTCGGGACATTTTGTTTTTATTTATCGATTGAACCAAGAACTCGCTTCATAAAATCGTTGAGTGCTTCTTTTTTGTCTTTGCCTTCTTTGGTCATTTTGTGGACTTCTAAAGCGCCGTACATATTGGAAATTAACTCGCCAATTACGTCTAATTCTTCATCTTTTAGTGATGGAATTTCGGTTAGAGCTTCGAGAACTTCTATGGTTTCGATTAGATAATCTTGGTCATTTTCTTCAATAAATTG
>DAOLYL010000218.1:0-3073 GCA_035425765.1 Flavobacterium sp.
AGTTTTTAGTTTCAAGTTGTTGTGCTACTATCTTTTTTCTCGAGTAATAAAAAAAAAGTATTAATACCAAAGCCATCGCTATGAAAGCAAAAAAAGTAAATGTAAACACTTTAATAATTTCAAGTTCTGATTCCATTCTTTCTTTGTTTTAATAAATCTTTAAGTATAAATAATTGATAAACTACATAAAGACAGATGTTGAAAAACCATGTATATTTTCCAGTCTGTTTATCACCTACAATCATAATTAAATCATAGGATAAAAACAAAAATGTGCTTCCATATAGATATATGAGTAATCCAATAGTTGTATAATAAAAATTGTGCTCCTTGTTTAATAAATTATATAAATGAAATACCGCAAAGACTACTATTGGTAAAGTAGAAATGAATACTTCAAACAAATTAAATGCAAAAAAAAGCTCTGGTTCTATTGCATAGTGAATGGATAACAGAAGTAATGTTGTTGGCAATGCTATTCTTATAATTTTTCTCTGAAACTGCACTTCTAGCAATACATAATAGAAATAACTGAGTAGCAAAAACTGAAAAACAAAGTAAAAATGCGACAAAAAAAGATTGTTCATTTTTAGAGTAAATAAAACCTTCGAAGTCATCTGAATGATGAACATGGTAAGGTTATAAGCAAAAAAAACTTTGTAAGGTTTTGCTTTTTTTAAAATATTTTTTCCTAATAATATACAGTTGATCAACAACAATAAATAACCAATATCTGCAAAAATCTCAGATACTAATTTTATCATTTCAAATTAAATAAAGGACTTTCTATATCACATTTATCAGGACAAGGTTGCGTAAAATCGTAGATATAGTCTTTATCTTTTTCGCTAATTAAATCATTCCCTTTGGCATCAACACCAACAAGCATAAGTTTTTGTAAACCCGATTCTGGATCAATTCCAACATAAGCTCTGATGTTTTCGACATTTGCTTGTTCTATTAATTGAGTGAAATCGATACCAGGAATTAAATAAGCAATAACTGAATTTGGGTTTTTTTCTCTGTAAAGTGCAGCCCATTCTTGAGCTGTAGCTAAATCTAAAGTGTTTTGAGACATAATTCTATTTGTTAGTATTTGAATTATAAAAATAGAACAAATAGAGTAAACTTTAAACTTTTTTATTTAAAATTAGGTAGTTTTACGTAGTCCATTAAAATGGTACATCGCTATCATCATCTTGATTGTTTGCACTACTTCCAAAAGCTTCATTTGGAGATGGCAAATTCTTCGTAGTAAACGGATTATCATCCATATTCATACGTGATGGTAAATCATTATAAGAACTTCCAAAATCTTCAAGATTATCAAATTTCCCTAAATGACCAATGAATTTTAATCTTACATTTTCTAATGAACCATTTCTGTGTTTTGCAATGATAAATTCTGCTTGACCTTCAGTTGGTGTATGTTCATCATCATCCCATTCATCAATTTTATAATATTCCGGACGATAGATAAACGATACAATATCAGCATCTTGCTCAATTGCTCCCGATTCACGAAGGTCAGAAAGCAAAGGTCTTTTACTTGAGCCACGTGTTTCAACAGCACGCGATAACTGTGATAATGCAATTACTGGAACTTCTAATTCTTTTGCTAATGCTTTTAAATTTCTTGAAATAGTTGAGATTTCTTGCTCACGATTTCCTCCACCTTTTCCGTTGCTTCCACCAGCAGTCATCAACTGAAGATAATCGACAATGATTAATTTAATGCCGTGTTGCGATGATAATCGTCTTGCTTTTGCTCGTAAATCAAAAATAGAAAGCGATGGTGTATCGTCAATAAACAATGGCGCTTTTTCTAAATTTTTAACTTTTGTAGAAAGCTGTTCCCATTCGTGTTTTTCTAATTTTCCTGTTCTTAATTTTTCCGAAGACAAACCTGTTTCTGATGAAATTAAACGTGTAATTAACTGAACAGAAGACATTTCAAGAGAAAACAAAGCGACTGGATGACCAAAATCTATAGCAACGTTTCGAGCCATCGAAAGTACGAATGCCGTTTTTCCCATACCTGGTCTTGCCGCAATAATAACCAAATCGGATGGTTGCCAACCCGAAGTTACTTTGTCAAGTTTTTCAAAACCAGTTGCAATTCCGCTTAATCCTTCTTTATTGGCAATTTCTTCAATTCGTTTTTTGGCTTGGATAACTAAACTTTGAGCAGTTTCAGAACTTCTTTTGATATTTCCTTGCGTAACTTCGTAGAGTTTAGATTCTGCTTTGTCTAATAAATCGAATACATCTGTTGATTCATCGTATGATTCTTCTATGATTTCGGATGAAATTTTTATTAAACTTCTTTGAATAAATTTCTGCAAAATAATTCTAGAGTGAAACTCAATATGAGCAGATGAAGAAATCTTTTGCGTAAGCTGAATTAAATAAAAATCACCACCAGCCAAGTCTAGTTTTCCGCTCTTTTTTAATTGAGCCGAAACTGTTAACAAATCAATAGGTTGCGAATCTGTGAATAACTGGAAAATGGCTTCAAAAATATGTTTGTGTCCTTCTTTATAAAAAGCATCAGGTTGAAGGATATCTATAACTTCATCAACTCCTTTTTTATCAATCATCATCGCACCTAATACTGCTTCTTCAAGGTCTAGCGCTTGTGGCGGAAGTTTGCCTTTTTCTAAATTGATAATCGTAGTTTTATCTACTTTTATTGGGTTAATATTTCTGAGATTTTCCATGAAGCGAAAGTAAGTATTTTATATAAAAAAATAGGTTTGAGTTATTCAAAACGAATGTTTATAAGTTTGGTTTTTTTGTTAATAACCATAAAAAAACCGCCTCGTTATTGACGAGACGGATTAAACTATTTTATACGATTTTACTCCTTATATTCGCCCATCTTGCTGTATTTGTCCATCCTTTGCGCAACTAATTCTTCTGTTGATAAATCTTTTAATTCGTTAAACGCTTTCATGATATATTGTTCAACGGTTTTAAAAGTTGTTTCTTTATCATAATGTGCTCCACCAAGTGGTTCTGGAATAATATCATCAACTAATTTTAGTTTTTTCATGTCAGCAGAAGTCAATTT
>DAOLYL010000219.1:0-3072 GCA_035425765.1 Flavobacterium sp.
GTTTCCATCATTTCTTCTTTGGTTACGCCATGTTTATAGCTGGTTTCCAAATGATACTTGATGCAATCATCACATCGCAAAACTGCGGAAGCTACTAATCCTAACAATTCTTTGGTTTTTACATCCAATGCACCTTCAGCATACGCATTAGTATCTAAATTGAAAATTCTTTTGATAACTAGATTGTTATCTGCTAGTAGTTTATCATTCATTTTTGAACGATAATCATTAAATTCTTGTACTAAATCAGCCATTTTTTAATTTCTTTTTTTCTACAAATACCGATAAAAATATACTTGCTTCATAAATCATAAGCATTGGAATTGCTACTGTAATTTGGCTTACAACATCTGGTGGCGTAACGATTGCCGCAACAATCAGCACAATCACGATAGCATATTTTCTATATTTCCTAAGGAAACTTGGTGTTACTAATCCTAATTTGGTTAAAAAGTAGATAATTATTGGTAGTTCAAAAAACAATCCAGCAGCAATTACTGATGTTTTTATCATACCTATATATGAGTCTAAATTGAATTCATTTTTTACAACACTACTTACCGAAAATGTTGCCACAAAATTAATTGATAATGGTACAATGACTAAGTAGCCAAAAAGTACTCCGAGAAAAAATAATAATGACGAAATTACAATAAACCCAATTGCGCCTTTTTTCTCTTTTTCATACAACGCTGGACTGATGAATTTCCAAAGTTCATACAGAATATAAGGAAAAGCTAGAATAAATCCGGCAGTTACACATGTCCAAATGAAAACATTAATTTGTCCTTCCATTGAAGTATTTTGTATGGTAAAAGGTAATTCTTTTACACAAATATCTCCAGTAACACCAAGCGATTGCGCCAAATCACAAAAAAATCGATAGGTTATAAAATCAGTATGCGTTGGTCCAAAAATAATGTCGTCAAAAATAAAATCGCTAAAAGCATAGGTTACAATTGCCATAATTACAATTACAGCCGAACTTCTAACCAATAACCATCTCAAGTCTTCAAGATGATCTAGAAATGACATTTCGTTTTTATTCTTTTTTGCCATTATACGATACCTTCTTTTAGAATATCATGCAAATGCAACACACCTTTATATTCACTTCCATCAACCACTACAAGTTGTGTAATCGAAAAATCTTCAAGAATATTCAAAGCATCGCTAACTAAATCAGTCGATTGTATCGTTTTTGGGTTAATTGTCATGATGTCTTTTGCAGTTAAACCACTAATCGTTTCGGTTTTATTTAACATTCTTCGAATGTCGCCATCGGTAATAATTCCGATTATTTTTTCGTTTTCAATTACGGCAGTAACGCCAAGACGTTTTTCGGATATTTCAACAATTACGGTTTTAATACTAGAATCTGGAGAAACTAATGGTTTATGAGTTGTATCAAGCATTTCGCCAACACGAAGTAATAATTTTTTGCCCAAAGCTCCGCCAGGATGATATTTGGCAAAATCTTCGGCGGTGAAATTTCTCATTTCCATTAAACAAACCGCAATCGCATCGCCAATAACCAATTGAGCTGTTGTACTATTTGTTGGCGCTAAATTATTTGGACAAGCTTCTTTTTCTACATAAGTATTTAAAGTATAATCGGCTTCTTTTCCTAAAAATGAAGTCACATTTCCAGTTATCGCAATCAATTTATTATTGAAACGCTTTAATAACGGAACAAGAACTTTAATTTCGGGACTATTTCCGCTTTTTGAAATACAAATAACAACATCGTCAGGTTGCACCATTCCTAAATCGCCGTGAATAGCTTCGGATGCATGAAGAAACAAAGATGGTGTTCCAGTTGAGTTTAAAGTTGCCACAATTTTTTGAGCAATAATCGCACTTTTTCCAATTCCGGTAACAACAAGTCGACCTTTGGAGTTGAAGATGGTTTCAACTGATTTCACGAAATTATCATCAACATAATTGACTAAGTTACTGATAGATTCGCTTTGAGAAAGTATTGATTTTTTTGCTGATGCTAAAATGTTTTCTGTAGTTATCAAAATTGAAATAATATAAAATTTGTATGTTTAAAAGAAAGTTGTATCTTTATGTGGTGCAAATTTATGTAAAATACCATTAACAAAGAATGAATTCAAACGAAATTGACATACATAAAGAATTAAAAAAGTATTTTGGTTTCTCGCAATTTAAAGGGTTGCAAGAAAAAGTTATAAAAAGTATCATTACTGGTAATAATACTTTCGTTATTATGCCAACTGGTGGCGGAAAATCACTTTGTTATCAACTTCCAGCATTAATCCATGAAGGAACAGCTATTGTTGTTTCCCCTTTGATTGCTTTAATGAAAAATCAGGTTGATGCTATTAGAAGTTTATCTTCTGAGAATGGAATTGCTCATGTTTTGAATTCTTCGTTGACCAAAACGGAAATTAATCAAGTAAAAAAGGATATTACCTCTGGAATTACCAAACTTTTATATGTTGCACCAGAATCATTAACTAAAGATGAATATGTAGAATTTCTTCAAAGTGTTCCTGTTTCTTTTGTTGCGATAGATGAAGCACATTGTATTTCAGAATGGGGACACGATTTTAGACCAGAATATAGAAATCTTCGTCATATTATAAAACAACTCGGAGAGAATATTTCAGTTATTGGATTGACTGCAACAGCAACACCAAAAGTGCAAGAAGATATTCTGAAAAACCTTGATATGTCTGATGCAACGACATTCAAGGCATCATTCAATCGTCCAAATTTATTTTATGAAGTAAGAACAAAAACTAAAAATATTGAAGCGGACATCATTCGTTTTATAAAACAAAACAAAGGAAAATCAGGTATTATTTATTGTTTAAGCAGAAAAAAAGTTGAAGAAATTGCTGGAGTTCTTCAAGTAAACGGAATTTCTGCAGTTCCATATCATGCTGGTTTAGATGCAAAAACTAGAGCCAAACATCAAGATATGTTTTTGATGGAAGATGTTGAAGTTGTTGTTGCTACAATCGCATTCGGAATGGGAATCGATAAACCAGATGTTCGTTTTGTAATTCACCACGATATTCCAAAATCATTAGAAAGTTATTA
>DAOLYL010000220.1:0-1386 GCA_035425765.1 Flavobacterium sp.
TTTCTTCACTCATCGCTTCGGCAATTGCTTCTCTAAATTGTATCGTTCTCATATAATGATTGTGTTACTGTCTGTAAATTTTGAAACGCAAAAATAAAAATTAAAAGTGATAAAAAAACAAATTAAACTATAATTAATGTAGCGCATTTCAAGACTTTAATTTAAAATTATCCGAAACCAATTTCCAATCCATTACGAAATCGATTGAAATTTGAAAAAATAGTATGCGAGCATATAAAAAATAGAAATATATTTTATACTTTTACGGACAGAAAATTTTTAATCAAAATATAATGAAAATATTAGTTTGCATCAGCCATGTGCCTGATACTACTTCAAAAATCAACTTCGTCAATGGCGATTCAGAATTCGATACTAATGGTGTTCAGTATGTTATCAATCCAAATGATGAATTTGGACTAACAAGAGCAATTTGGTTTCAAGAACAACAAGGCGCAAATGTAACTGTGGTAAATGTTGGAGGTGCTGATACCGAACCAACACTTAGAAAAGCATTAGCAATTGGTGCAAACGAAGCAATTCGTGTAAACGCAGCTGCAACTGATGGTTTTTTTGTTGCAAAACAATTAGCAGAAGTAGTAAAATCTGGAAATTATGATTTAGTAATTTGCGGAAAAGAATCATTAGACTATAATGGTGGAATGGTTCCAGGAATGTTAGCTGGTTTATTAAACTTCAACTTTGTAAACTCTTGTACAGAACTTACAGTTGATGGAACTTCAGCAAAAGTTTCAAGAGAAATCGATGGTGGAAAAGAAACTATTTCAGCTTCACTTCCATTAGTAATTGGCGGACAAAAAGGTTTGGTTGAAGAAAAAGATTTGCGCATTCCAAACATGAGAGGAATTATGACGGCAAGAACAAAAGTATTAACCGTTTTAGAACCAGTTGCTGCCGAAAACAACACAAAAGCAGTAAAATTTGAAAAACCAGCTCCAAAATCAGCAGTAAAATTATTTTCTGCAGACGATTTGGAAGGATTAGTAAACGCATTACACAACGAAGCGAAAGTAATTTAGTAAAACGATTAATTTTTAATGATTAAATATTAATCAGTAAAAATCAAATTCAAAAAATTAATCATTTATAATTAACATTTAAAAATTAAAAAAATGTCATTATTAATATATGCAGAATCAGCTGACGGAAAATTCAAGAAAGTAGCTTTTGAATTAGCTTCTTATGCGAAAAATGTAGCCGATTCATTAGGAACAACTGTAACAGCAGTAACTGTTAACGCTGGAAATGTTTCAGAACTTGCCAACTATGGCGTTTCAAAAGTTTTGAAAGTATCCAACGATAAATTAAACAATTTCAATGCCAAAGCTTATGCCGATGTTGTGAAACAAGCCGCTCAAAAAGAAG
>DAOLYL010000220.1:1486-2973 GCA_035425765.1 Flavobacterium sp.
TTAAACGATGTCGATTTCAACGTAAAAGTAGAATCGGTTGAAAAAACAACAGGAAAAGTAACCATTGCCGATGCAGACATCGTAGTTTCTGGCGGTCGCGGATTAAAAGGTCCAGAAAATTGGGGAATGTTAGAAGAATTAGCAACCGTTCTTGGCGCAGCAACAGCTTGCTCAAAACCAGTTTCCGACCTAGGTTGGCGTCCACATAGCGAACACGTTGGACAAACAGGAAAACCCGTAGCGACCAATTTATACATCGCCGTAGGAATTTCTGGAGCAATTCAGCACATCGCTGGAATCAACTCATCAAAAGTAAAAGTTGTCATCAATACCGATGTCGAAGCACCATTTTTCAAGGTTGCCGATTACGGAATCGTTGGCGATGCCTTTGATATTCTACCAAAATTAACCCAAAAGTTAAAAGAATTCAAAGCAAACAACAGCTAGAAAATAAAACTAACTCAAACCCGAAAAACTATCTGAAAAAACATTTTTTTAGGTAGTTTTTTTATTTTTAAAAGCGAAAAGTTTTTGTTACTTTGCATTCCATTTTCCTGCTATCCGTTGCAATCTTTCTTTTTTGCAAAAAAAGAAAGGATTTCCACTGCTATCAGGGCTAAAAGACGAACTGTATTGAAAAAAGTTAGCGTTTTTAAAACACTTTACATTTCAATTCAGAAATCTAAAATCTAATATCCGAAATCTAAATGAGTTTAGTAAAACTAACTATAAAAGGAATTTCATACAGTCAAACGCAAAACGGTGCGTATGCTTTAATATTAAACGAAGTTGACGGCGAAAGAAAACTACCAATCGTTATTGGCGCATTCGAAGCACAATCAATCGCCATCGCATTAGAAAAAGAAATCAAACCGCCAAGACCATTGACACACGATTTATTCAAAAGTTTTGCTGACCGTTTTGACATCGTAGTAAAACAAGTCATTATCCATAAATTGGTTGACGGTGTTTTCTACTCAAGCATCATTTGCGAAAGAGACAAAATTGAAGAAATCATTGACGCTAGAACTTCGGATGCTATTGCTTTAGCACTACGATTCAGCGCTCCGATTTTTACGTATAAAAATATTTTAGACAAAGCTGGAATTTATTTAAACAATCCTGCAGAGTTAGAAAATCCAAACAATGATGACGATGGCGTTCTTTCAACTCCAGAAACTTTTGGGTTGGATAACGAAGGAAAAGAACCAAGCGAAGGTTATTCAAAACTAAGCTTATCCGAATTGCATTCTCAACTAGAAACAGCAGTTCAAGACGAAGATTATGAAAAAGCAGCAAGAATAAGAGACGAAATTTCGAAGAGAGAAAGCTAATTCGTGGATTCGTTAATTTGTTTATTTGTATTCAAATAAACAAACCCACAAATCCACAAATCCACATTGCAATGAAACAATACCACGATTTAGTAAAGCACGTTTTAGAAAACGGAACCCAAAAAGGCGATAGAACAGGAACAGGAACCAAAA
>DAOLYL010000221.1:0-2939 GCA_035425765.1 Flavobacterium sp.
TGAGAATGTATTGATTTGATATTTAAATGTTGGCTCAATTCTAGCTTGAAACTGTTTATAAAATTTATAATTCAAACCTAAACCAAGATTAGTACTAAAATGAACAGTGTTTAAATTGGTTGCTTCGCCAAGTTTCATTCTCATGCCATCAGCTTCAAGGAAAACTTCATTTTTATTTAGAAACATTGTACTCATTCCTCCAAGTATTTCTATTCCAAATTTTTTGTCAAGAACTTTATAAGAAAGCTCTAGAGGCAATTCTATAAAACCCATTTTTTGGTTTAAAACTCCATCATTTTGTTCTGTTTCAAGTTTGTTGAATAATGCGGTATTTAAATTTTTTATCGGAATGATTTCTATTAACGATCCTTGCAAAGTTGGCTCAACATTTTTCATCATTCTAGCATTACTGTTTTGGAAAAAAACAATATCGTTAGTGTTATAGTCAACAGTGAAAGCATTTACTCCAGTTCTAATTTTTATTTTTTTATTTACAGCATAATTTACAGCAACTCCATAACTCAAATTATTGTTGTATGCTTTAGTGTTTTCATCAAGATTTTCATCAAGAGGTGAACCATCAGAGAACGAACCAAAATAAATAGGAGCAAGATTAGGTGTAACTTGCCACCTATTTAATTTTTGTTCTTTGGCAATCTGTTTTTCTTTTTCATTAAGCAATTCTTCCAATTTGTTTGGTTCTACAGTAGCAACAGCTGTAGAATCTTTGGCAGCATTATTTTCACCTTTTGCAGCAATATTTTCTTGATTTTTCATAGCAATTTTATCAATTCCAATATTGTTTTCTGTTTTCAATTCGTTTTGTTTTTCTGGCGAATTGATATTGTTTTTTATAGTTTTTTCGTCTTCACCTAATTTGTTTTCAGCGACACTATTGTTTGAATTTCTATCTGAATTTTGATTAACAAATGTTTCAGCACCAGTATTTTTTATTTTTTGCTTACGCTTATTATGATTAGCTACTGTTGCTTCATCTGAAGCATTTTTTTCAAATGAATTGATTGATTTTTTGACTTTTCCCGATGATTTTTCAGTTGACTTTTGTTCTCTATCTTTTTCTGAATTTAAATTTTCTTTTGTTTTCAAATTAGAATCGGTTGTAACAATTGCATCATCTGAAAGTTTTATTTCTTTTGATTTTTCATCGGAACTATTAATTTCAGAATTGTTTTTTTCTACCGAAATAGTATTGTCTTTTTCATTAGACGTATCGTTTTTACTATCAATCACAACATTGTTGTTAGGATTGATAACTACATCATCATTGGAATTCCATATAAAAATCCCAACAACAAAAAGCGCTGCAACTCCAGAAGTCCACCACCAAAAAGGAATAACTCTTCGTTTTTTCTTTTCTTTTAGTTTTTCCTCAATATTTGTCCAAACCATTTCTGGTGGAGTAACTTCAAAATCTTGAAATTTTTCCTGAAAGAGTTGGTCTATTTTTTTTCTTTCACTCATTGTATTGAAGGTATGTTTTTATTACCTGTATTTTGTTCTATTTTTTCTTTTAAAATCATTTTTGCTCTTGATAAATTTGATTTTGATGTTCCAATATTTATCGAAAGCATATCTGAAATTTCTTGGTGAGAATAGCCATCAACTACATAGAGATTGAAAACTAGTCTGTATCTATCAGGTAATTCTTGAATAATTTTTGTTAGATATTCGACTGATATTTCGTCTTCGTTTTCAATTTCAACATCAATATCGTCAGGAACATCGTCTTTTACTAAACTCAAAAAGGTTTCTTTTCTATACTGTTGAAGAATGTAATTAACCATTACTCTTCTAATCCAACCGTCAAATGAACCTTTGAAAGAATATAAATGAATTTTTTCAAAAATTAATAGAAATCCTTCTTGTAAATTATCTTGCGCTTCAGTATAGTTACGAGAATATTTTAAGCTAACAGAAAACAATTTAGGAGCATATTGTCTATATAATTGTTCTTGTGCTTTTATGTTATTCTTTTTGCAATCATCTATGAGTTGTTCTATACTCAAACGAAATATAATTAATGATTTACTACAGCTTCATATTCTATATACTGGTCAGCACCATTAGTATCAACACCTGTCCAAAATCTAAAATGATATGTTCCAATAGTTTTTGGTTTAAAACTTAATGGAACGGTCAAAATGTAATCATTGCTAGGAACACATTCTGTTGAACTTGCTTTTGTGCAAAACACAGCTACAGTTCGCTCATTACCAAGACTATTATAATAGAAATTTGAAAAATTATGACAAGAAGTTGGTCTCAAATAGGTCACTGGAATTTCAGTAATACTGTCAACTCTAAATGCTGTTGGCATTTCTACATAACTAATAGGAACAATTTCTAAATTTAACTGTTGTTGCTCTTCTCCATCTAAAGAACAAGAGAATAGAAGCAAACCGCTTAATAATATAAATATAACCTGTTTCATTTTTTTCATTTTTTAGTAGATGTCTTTTTTATTCAAAGGTTGCGTGTTTTGGATAAAAAAATCCCGCTAGTTGCAGGATTTTGTTTTTTTAAGCGTTGTTCTCTTTAATTAGTTCTTTAATTTTAAGTTCTAATTCGTCAGCCAATTCCGGATTGTCTTTTATTAGAGATTTCACTGCATCTCGACCTTGACCTAGTTTTGTGTCACCATAGCTAAACCATGAACCTGCTTTTTTGATAATTTCAAATTCTACTGCTAAGTCTAAAATTTCTCCTGTTTTTGAAACACCTTCACCGTACATGATATCAAATTCGGCAGTTTTAAATGGTGGTGCAACTTTATTTTTTACAACTTTAACTTTAGTTCTGTTACCAATTACATTGTCGCCTTCTTTTATTTGTGTAGCACGACGAATATCCAAACGAACGGAAGCATAAAATTTCAATGCATTTCCACCTGTTGTTGTTTCTGGATTTCCAAACATAAC
>DAOLYL010000222.1:0-2884 GCA_035425765.1 Flavobacterium sp.
TGAACTGGATTTTATTAATAATAGCAGGATTATTTGAAGTCGCTTTTGCAACTTGCTTAGGCAAAGCCAAAGAAACGACCGGAACAACCATGTGGTTTTGGTACGCAGGATTTCTAGTTTGCTTAACCATCAGTATGGCTTTATTGGTAAAAGTAACCAAAGAATTACCCATCGGAACTGCCTATGCCGTTTGGACAGGAATTGGCGCCGTTGGTAGCGTTC
Source organism: Flavobacterium sp. (assembly GCA_035425765.1). GTDB lineage: Bacteria > Bacteroidota > Bacteroidia > Flavobacteriales > Flavobacteriaceae > Flavobacterium. Next base: position 223 of record DAOLYL010000222.1, read on the forward strand.
TTGTTGGCATATTAGTTTTTAAAGAACCAGCAACTTTCTGGAGAGTATTTTTTATCAGTACCTTAATCATTTCCATCATCGGACTAAAAGTCGTTTCCAAATAATGAATTTACATTTAGATAAGTCGAAAGTCGAAAGTCAAAAGTCAAAAGTCAAGATAACTGGTTCCAAATCGGAGACCAATCGGTTATTGTTACTACAAGCTTTGTATCCTACTATTTCATTGGAAAACACTTCCAATTCTGATGATAGTGAAGTAATGTTGAAAGCATTAAATTCACAATTTACCATTCACAATTCACAATTAATAGACGTTCACCACGCAGGAACTGCCATGCGATTTCTCACGGCATATTTTGCCATTCAAGAAGGAAAAGAAGTTGTTTTGACGGGTTCAAGTCGAATGAAAGAACGTCCAATTCAAATTTTAGTCGAAGCGTTGCAACAACTTGGAGCAGAAATTACTTATGAAGAAAACGAAGGATTTCCACCGATAAAAATCATTGGTAAAAAGCTAACGCAAAGCAAGGTTTCGCTTCCAGCAAACGTTAGCAGTCAATATATTTCGGCTTTGTTGTTAATTGCTCCAAAGCTCGAAAACGGATTAGAATTATCGCTCGAAGGCGAAATTACATCAATTCCATACATCAAAATGACTTTGGCTTTGCTCAATGAAATTGGTATTGAAACTTCGTTTATTGAAAATAAAATCAAAGTCAATCCACTCCAAACTATAAACTCCAAACTCCTTACTATTGAAAGCGATTGGTCTTCCGCTTCTTATTGGTTTTCCATCGTTGCCTTATCCGAAATTGGAACTCAAATTACACTTTCCAGTTATAAACAAAACAGTTTGCAAGGCGATGCTGACTTGGTGGAAATCTATAAAAGTTTTGGCGTTACAACTCTTTTTGAAAATAACACAATTCATTTACATAAGACCAATAATTGTCAATTGTCAATTATCAATTGTCAATTAAATAATTCGCCCGACATTGCCCAAACCATTGCTGTAACCTGTTTCGGATTAGGAATTGGTTGCCATTTAACAGGTTTGCATACGCTAAAAATTAAAGAAACCGATAGATTGGAAGCATTACAAATTGAATTGACAAAACTTGGAGCAAACATTTCTGTAACTAATGATTCTCTAACAATCCAACAATCTAACCATCTAAACTCAAATATAGAAATTTCAACCTATCAAGATCATCGAATGGCGATGGCTTTTGCACCTTTGGCATTAAAAGTTCCCATAATTATTAACGATGCCGAAGTAGTTTCTAAATCCTATCCAACTTTTTGGGACGATTTAAAATCAGTAGGATTTACTATTACACCTTCCAGCAATCCAAAAATCTAACAATCTAATAATCTTTTGAAAATAAACGTCAAAACACTTGACAACGCCTATTTCACAATCGTATATTTGCACGCTTTAAACATTTAAAGTTTAGCTATCTAATTTTACAAATGGAATAGTCTAAAAATCTAACAATCTAAGAAGTCCAAATGAAGTTATCTCATTTTCAATTCAATTTACCAACAGAACTACTAGCTGAATATCCAACAGAAAACCGCGACGAATCTCGTTTGATGGTTGTAGATAGAAAAAAAGGAACTATTGAACACAAATTATTCAAAGACATCATCAACTATTTTGACGATGGTGATGTAATGATTTTGAACAACACTAAAGTTTTTCCTGCTCGTATGTATGGAAACAAAGAAAAAACAGGTGCAAGAATTGAAGTTTTCTTATTAAGAGAATTAAATGCAGAGCAACGTCTTTGGGATGTTTTAGTTGATCCAGCTCGTAAAATCCGTATCGGAAATAAACTTTATTTTGGCGATGACGATTCTTTAGTTGCTGAGGTAATTGATAATACAACTTCTCGCGGAAGAACATTGCGTTTCCTTTACGACGGTTCATACGAAGATTTTAGAATAAAATTATTAGAACTTGGTGAAACTCCAATCCCAAAATACATCAACCGTGAAGTAAACGACGAAGATGCAGAACGTTATCAAACCATCTACGCCAAAGAAGAAGGCGCAGTTGCCGCACCAACTGCTGGTTTACACTTTTCGAAACACTTATTAAAACGTTTAGAAATTAAAGGAGTTGACTTTGCTGAAGTAACACTTCACGTAGGTTTAGGAACATTCAATCCAGTAGAAGTTGAAGATTTATCAAAACACAAAATGGATTCCGAAGAACTAAAAATCACTCAAGAAGCATGTGATATTGTTAACGAAGCCAAAGCAAAAAAGAAAAAAATCTGTTGTATCGGAACAACTTCTATGCGAGCTATAGAAAGTTCAGTATCATCACAAAGAACACTAAATCCATTTGAAGGATGGACAAATAAATTCATTTTCCCACCTTATGATTTCAGTATTGCTGATTGTATGGTAACCAATTTCCACACACCAAAATCAACTTTGTTAATGATGGTTTCAGCTTTTTGTGGACACGATTTAATGAAAAAAGCATACGAAGAAGCAATAAAAGAAAAATACCGTTTCTATTCTTATGGCGACGCAATGTTGATTATTTAATCACATTTTATCAAAATAGCAAATCTCATCAGCAATGGTGAGATTTTTTTTTGAGCCAAACTCTCGGCATTCTTTAAACCATTTTCCTGCTATCCGTTTC
>DAOLYL010000223.1:0-2867 GCA_035425765.1 Flavobacterium sp.
CCGTTGTATAAAGTGGTTCCGTTTTATATTGGTTTGCATCACAACAAAGCGTATGGTGTTTTCTTTGATAATACGTTTAGAACTTTTTTTGATTTTTGTCATGAAAGAAGAAATGTAACGAGTTTTTGGGCTGAAGGTGGTGAAATGAATTACTACTTTATTTATGGTCCAAAAATGAGTGATGTGGTTGAAACTTATACTCATTTAACAGGAAAACCTGAATTGCCACCAATGTGGACGTTAGGTTATCATCAATGTAAATGGAGTTATTATCCAGAAAGTAAAGTAAAAGAAGTTACGAGTAAATTTAGAGAGCTAAAAATTCCATGTGATGCTATTTATTTAGACATAGATTATATGGAAGGTTTCCGCTGTTTTACTTGGAGCAAAGACTATTTTCCTGAACCAAAACGAATGGTTGCGGAGTTAGCCAAAGATGGTTTTAAAACGGTAGTTATTATTGATCCAGGAATAAAAATTGACAAAGATTATTGGGTTTATCAAGAAGCGTTGAAGAATGATTATTTCTGCAAACGAGCTGATGGACCATATATGAAAGGAAAAGTTTGGCCTGGTGAATGTAATTTTCCAGATTATACCAATCCAGCGGTTAGAGAATGGTGGGCAGGATTGTTCAAAGAATTAATTTCTGAAATTGGAGTGAAAGGTGTTTGGAATGATATGAACGAACCAGCTGTTATGGATGTTCCAGGAAAAACATTTCCAAATGATGTTCGCCATGATTATGATGGAAATCCATGCAGTCATAGAAAAGCGCACAACGTTTATGGAACGCAAATGGCGCGAGCAACTTATGAAGGTGTGAAGCGTTTCTCTTATCCAAAACGTCCATTTATCATTACGCGTTCGGCTTATTCTGGAGCACAACGTTATACTTCGTCTTGGACAGGCGACAATGTGGCAAGTTGGGAACATTTATGGATAGCTAATATTCAAATGCAACGAATGTCAATGTCAGGAATGGGTTTCACCGGTTCTGATATTGGAGGATTTGCAGAACAACCTTCGGGCGAATTATATGCAAGATGGATACAATTAGGTGTTTTTCATCCATTTTGTAGAACACATTCATCTGGCGATCATGGCGAACAAGAACCGTGGTCATTTGGAAAAGAAGTAATCGATATCACAAGAAAATTTGTGGAATTGCGTTATCAATTATTACCTTATTTATATACCATGTTTTGGAATTATGTAAACGACGGAACGCCAATGTTGAAGCCGTTAGTTTATTTCGACCAAGACGATTTTCATACACATTATAGAACCGATGAATTTTTATTTGGAAAACAAATTCTAGTTTGTCCAATTCTTGAACCAAATGCGCAAGGACGACGAATGTATTTGCCAAAAGGTAATTGGTACAACTATTGGACAAATGAGTTAACCGAAGGCAAAAGAGAACTTTGGGTAAATACTACTTTTGACCAAATTCCAATTTTTATAAAAGAAGGCGCAATCATTCCAAAATATCCGGTGCAGCAATATGTTGGTGAATTACAGTTTGACGAGCTAACTTTAGATGTTTATTATAAATTAGGAAAAGAAAAATCAACCGTTTATGAAGATGCACAAGATGGTTATGACTACAACAAAGGACGATTTTCGCTAAGAATTTTCAACGCAACAGGAAAAGAAAAAGAGCTTATCATTCAACAACATAGAGAAGGAACTTTTGAAACCACCTATTCTAAATTCAAAATTAATTTGATGGGATTACCATTTAAAGTGAAAAAAATCGAGTTGGATAACGAAAAAATATCGTTAGAAGAAGTTCAATTTAATGGTGGTAATTTCTTAATAATTGATAAAGATTTTACAGAATTACATATTATCGGAGCATAATTTGTGTAATTTTGTACGAATAAATTTTATTAATCATGAAAAAAGGGATATTATTTAGTGGATTACTAATCGTTTTGTTAGCAATAGCATGTGCAACAAATCCAGTAACAGGAAAGAAAACTTGGGCATTAGTTTCAAATTCAGAAATTTTTGCATCATCTTTTAGTCAGTATGGAGAGTTTTTGAAAACAAATAAAGTTATCACAGGAACAACCGATGCTAAAAGAGTAGAAACTGTTGGAATGAAAATCAAAGCAGCTGCTGAAAAATTGTTAAAGGCAAAAGGAACAGCAGGACAATTAGAAGGTTATGCTTGGGAATATAAATTGGTTGATAGTAAAGAAGTAAACGCTTGGTGTATGCCAGGAGGAAAAATAGTTTTCTATTCAGGAATTCTTCCAATTTGTAAAGACGAAGCTGGAATGGCAACCGTTATGGGACATGAAGTTGCTCACGCTTTAGCTAATCATGGTCAGCAACGTATGAGTGCAGGATTAATGCAACAATTAGGCGCAGGTGTTGCTCAAGCTGCAGTTGGAGGTAAAAGTGCCGAAACACAAGCGTTAGTAATGCAAGCTTATGGTGTTGGAACTCAAGTTGGTGGAATGCTTCCGTTTAGTAGAAGTCACGAAACAGAAGCTGATGAAATTGGATTGACTTTAATGGCAATTGCAGGTTATAATCCAGAAACTTCGGTTGCATTTTGGGAAAGAATGTCGGCTAATTCAGGCGGTTCAGCACCAGCAGAAATAATGAGTACGCATCCATCTGACGCAACTAGAATTGCTAATTTGAAAAAATTAATACCAAAAGCAAAAGCAGAAGCCGCAAAGTTTGGCGTAACGTTTAAATAACATCATAATTCCAAAAAAAGAGTATATTTAATCCCGATTAATTCGGGATTTTTTTATTTAAAAATAGTTTTATGGCAGATTTACCAAAAGGTCATCCAAAATTACTCAATGCATGGGCTTTCTATGATTGGGCAAATTCAGTTTATA
>DAOLYL010000224.1:0-2842 GCA_035425765.1 Flavobacterium sp.
CAACCAAAATATTTCCCGTCTTTCAGCAATGGTAGTACTTCAACATTAGTTTTGTCAAAGGAATTCATGATTTTTTCCATTCCGTCATCAAACTGTAATATAACTTCGGGTTGAGTTAGAATTTCTTTTATAGTAGTAAATTTTACTCGATATGGATTGAAAATAAATGATTTTACCTGTTGAAATTCAATTACTCCAAGAAGATTTTTCTTTTCGTCAACAATAGGAATTACTTTTTGAGAAGTATTAGCGAAAATTTCCACTACTTTTTCAAGTGAGTTTTCTACAGAAAGAGTTTCATAATTTGTTTGCACAAGTTTCAGAACATCAATTTGCAACAAAATATTTTTGTCTTTATCACTCGTGAAAACATCGCCTTTATCAGCCAAATGTTTTACATCCATCGAATGTTTTTCAAAACGTTTTGAAACCGCAAAACTAATGGAAGAAACAATCATCAACGGAACCATTAAATTATAACCGCCAGTAATTTCACCAATTAAAAAGATGGCAGTCAACGGCGCGTGAAACAATCCGCTAAGAATTCCAGCCATACCAACAATCGTAAAATTAGCAACAGGCAAATTGTTATGAATTCCAGTTAAGTCAAAGAATTTGGCAACAAAAAATCCCAAATAACTTCCAACAAAAAGCGATGGCGCAAAATTTCCACCATTTCCACCAGAACCCAAAGTTAAACCCGTAGCAAAAGATTTTAGTAACATCGTTACACCAACAAAAAGCAATAAAATCCATTCGTTGCTTTTATGATTATCGAGTAAAGTATTTTCTAATAAAGTACCAGGATTTGTAGTTGAAAGCGTTTTAATACTTTCATAACCTTCGCCAAAAAGTGTTGGAAAAAAGAAAATCATAACCGCTAAAATCGATGCGCCAAAAAGAGCTTTGTTATAAACTTTGCTTTTCTTTTTATTAAAATAATGTTCTACTTTACGAAAATTTCGAGCATGAAAAACCGAAACTAATCCAGCAAGAACTCCAAGAAGAATATAATATGGAATGTTGTGATAATCAAACACTTGCTGTTTTTTGAACGAGAGCAAAACATCTTCATTTAATACAATTGTAGAAATCAAAGCACCAGTTGCTGCGGAAATCATAATTGGAATAAATGCTGAAATTGTTACATCCATTAAAACGACTTCTATGGCAAACAAAACTCCTGCAATTGGAGCATTAAAAGCGGCACCAATTCCTGCTGCAACACCACAAGCGAGGAGTAGAATTCTATCTTTTTGACTTAATCGATAACGTTGTGAAAAATTAGAACCAAACGCTGCACCAGTAATCACAATTGGGCTTTCCAGTCCAGCCGAACCGCCAAGTCCAACGGTTAATGAACTCGTTATAATTTGCGCATACATTTGTTTTTTGGGAACAATTCCTCCTTTTTTGGCAACAGCATACAAAATTTTGGAACTTCCTTTTTCAATGCTTCCGTCAAGAAAATGTTTGACTACAAAAACCGTTAAAAGTATCCCGATAATTGGAAGTAAACTGTTGATATAAGGAAGTTTAAGGTAAGTATTTACGTAATTTGCAAATATAAAAACCGAATGCGCAAAGTTTTTTAATAAAATTACGGCTAGCGAACACGAAATGGCTACAATCACAGCCGATAAATACAGAAATTGACGTTCCGTTATTTTATCTTTCAATAAAAAAATAAAATGTTCAATTCGTCTTAAAATATTTCGGGTGATAATCTTTATTATTGAAGCTTTCTTGGTCGGCATAAATCTTTTCGTTAAGAAATGCTAAGATAGATTTTATAATTTGAATACTAAAATCCAACAGCTTTATCATCGCCACGAAAATCGGCTCCGCCTTCAAGATTGCCATTTGGTAAAACTAAAATAGCATTTACTTTTCCAATAACTGGAGCAGATTTTTCATTGATTTTATGTCCTTTTTTTAGAAGTTTTTCTTTTGTTTCAAAATCAAATTTATTAGGTTCAAGCATGACTTCATCAGGTAACCATTGATGATGAAAACGCGGTTGATTTACGGCTTGTTGCATTCCCATTTCAAATTCATAGACATTTAAAATCGTTTGCAAAACCGAAGTAATAATCGTTGAACCGCCAGGCGAACCCAATAACATAAACAGTTTTCCGTTTTTCTCAACGATTGTTGGTGTCATTGAACTTAGCATTCTTTTTTCGGGTGCAATGCTGTTGGCTTCGGCACCAATTAATCCATAATAATTAGGAATTCCAGGTTTTGCCGAAAAATCATCCATTTCGTTGTTGAGAAAAAATCCCAATTCATCACAATATATTTTCGAACCATAAGCACCGTTTAAAGTTGTCGTCACCGAAACGGCATTTCCGTTTTTATCCACGATGGAATAATGAGTAGTTTCATCACTTTCTACCACTTGAATATCGCCATGACTAACTTCTTTAGATGATGTTGCTTTTTCAAAAGAAAAATTCGCCATTCGTTTTTTTAAATAATTTTCGTCTAGCAATTCTTTTTCGGGAATAGTAACAAAATCGGGATCGCCAAGAAAATAATTTCTATCGGCATAAGCTCGACGTTCGGTTTCGGCTAAAAGATGAATATATTCGGCTGAATTGTGTTGTAATTTTTTTAAATCAAAAGTTTCAATCATTTTCATAATTTGTGCCAACGTAATTCCACCGCTACTTGGTGGTGACATCGAGATGATATTCAAATTTTTATATTGAAAATTTATCGGTTTTCGCCAAACAGTTTTATATTTCTTTAAATCGGCTAACGAAATAATTCCACCTTTACTTTTTAGAAATTTGACTAGTTTTTTTGCTGTTTTTCCTTTGTAGAATTCGGTTTCTCC
>DAOLYL010000225.1:0-2828 GCA_035425765.1 Flavobacterium sp.
ACTTCATCATTTGGATATTTTTGTTTCATCGAAAGCGAATCTTTTCCGGTTGGAATATTGATTCCTAATTCGATAGCAAATTGGGAACAAGCTTCAACAGCTTCGTATAATCGTGCGTCTTCACCTTCGTTTTTACAAGCCCACATCCAATTTGCCGATAATGAAACTGATTTTAAATTATCTTTTAACGGAGCAAAAACAAGGTTTGATAAAGCTTCGGCGATGGCGTTTCTACTTCCAGCTTTTGGATCAATCAATGCCGAAATTGGAGCATGACCAATAGAAGTGGCAATTCCTTCTTTTCCGTTATAATCCAAAGCCATTACACCAACATTGTTCAATGGCAATTGCAATGATCCAGCACACTGTTGTTTGGCAACTTTTCCACCAACGCAACGATCCACTTTATTGGTTAGCCAATCTTTACAAGCAACGGCTTCAAGTTGTAAAACGTTTTCTAAATATGAAGGAATTTTTTCTTGAGAATATTCTAAATCTGTATAATTTCTGGTGATGGTTTTATCTGCCATGATGGTTTTTGGAGAACTTCCAAAAAAGTCTTCCAAAGCATAATCCATTGGTTTTTCGCCAGTAGATTTTGATTGAAAAGTAAATCTATGATCTTTTGTAACATCACCAACCTGATACATTGGCGAACGTTCTCTATCGGCAATTTTCTGTAAAATTTCGATATCTTTTTCGCTAATAACCAATCCCATTCTTTCTTGCGATTCGTTACCAATAATCTCTTTAGCGGAAAGCGTTGGATCGCCAACTGGTAATTTATCCAAATCAATTAAACCGCCAGTTTCTTCAACTAATTCAGATAAACAATTCAAATGTCCGCCTGCGCCGTGATCGTGTATAGAAACTATCGGATTATTATCACTTTCTACCAAACCACGAATGGCATTGGCAGCACGTTTTTGCATTTCAGGATTGGAACGTTGTATGGCGTTTAATTCAATTCCAGAACCAAAAGCTCCAGTATCTGCTGAAGAAACTGCAGCTCCGCCCATTCCAATTCTATAATTTTCGCCACCAAGAATTACAATTTTATCGCCATCTTGAGGTTTCTTTTTTATGGCTTGATCTAATTTTCCGTAACCAATTCCGCCAGCTTGCATGATTACTTTGTCGTAACCTAATTTTCTGTTTTGCTCTTCGTGTTCAAATGTTAAAATAGAACCAGTAATCAAAGGTTGTCCAAATTTATTTCCAAAATCAGAAGCACCATTTGATGCTTTAATCAAAATATCTATTGGCGTTTGATACAGCCATTTGCGTTCTTCAATACCTAAATTATTTTTTTGTAAACGTGAATATGCTGTCATGTAAACCGCAGTTCCAGCTAATGGTAACGAACCTTGTCCGCCAGCTAAACGGTCACGAATTTCTCCACCAGAACCAGTTGCTGCACCGTTAAATGGTTCAACTGTTGTTGGAAAATTGTGTGTTTCTGCTTTTAATGAAAGTACAGAATCAAACTCTTTTTCTTCGTAAAAATCGGGTTTGTCTGCACTTTTTGGAGCAAACTGTGTCACTTTTGGACCTTTTACAAAAGCTACATTATCTTTATAAGCCGAAACAATATCGTTTGGATTTTCGGCTGATGTTTTCTTAATCAATTTAAACAGAGAAGTTTCTTTTTCAACTCCATCAATAATAAATGTTCCGTTAAAAATTTTATGACGACAATGTTCTGAATTGGCTTGTGAGAAAGCGAAAACTTCTGAATCAGTAAGTTTTCTGTTTAATTTTTTGGATAAATTTTCTAAATAAATTACTTCTTCATCGTTTAAAGCCAAACCTTCTTGTTTGTTGTAAGTGGCAATGTCTTCAATCTCTAAAATAGCTTCGGGTTGAATGTTTATCGTAAAAATATCTTGATTTAAATTGGAATATTTCTGAAAAAGCATCGGGTCAAAATCAGAGAAAGCTTCTGTAACTTTTTCAAATTCTTCAATTCTGATGATGCCTTCGATACCCATATTTTGAGTAATTTCGACAGCATTTGTGCTCCAAGGCGTTATCATTGCTGCTCTTGGTCCAATAAAAAAATCCGTCAGGACGGATTTTTCTATTTTATGTGCGTTGCCAAAAAGCCAGTTTAATTTTGAGATGTCTTCTGTTACCAATTCGTTTTGCGTTTGAACAGCAAAAACAGTTGAACTTTCGTTCCCGAAGAAATGAATCATTGTGTTATTATTAGTTGTTGTTGTAGGTGCAAATTTAGTTATAAATTATGAAAACTAAAATCTGTTTTTAAAATTAATCCTCAGGAAAAATTTCGTGTTGGTAAGCTCCTAAATCATACTTTCCATCAGTTGTTGTTCTAACAATTCCTAAAATATCATTAGGAACACCAATATCATCTCCAAAACCTCTTGCAGCTGAGTCATCTCCGATATTTAGTTTATTATTTTGAATATCAAGGAATTTTGGATTTTCGCTCAACTTTATGTTGTTTTCATCGGCATAGATAAAACTATAAAGCGAATTTGTTGTTGTTCCAAATTTGATTAAACATTTAGTAAACGAGTAATTAAAATCTTCTGTTGTATCTGGATCTAACGATAATTCAAAAGTATTGCTACCATAAATAATACAATTTTTGAAATCGGCTTGGGTTAATGGTTCGGTTTGAATTACACCATCAATGTCTTCATAATAATTATTTAAAGCAACAGCAACTTGTCTTGAGCTTGACCAATTGTTATTAAATGTACAATGTTTAAAATCATAACTTCCACCAATTGCGCAATATAAACTAGCAATTCCGGCATTGTTTATCACTATATTTTCTCCTTGAATTTTAGCCGTTTTGG
>DAOLYL010000226.1:0-2730 GCA_035425765.1 Flavobacterium sp.
TAGATTGGCGCATGTTCCGTTTGTAAATGCTTGTAATCAATTACAAACGTTTACAAGTAATTATAATCGTAAATATATAAAATAAAACATCAGTCCATTATTTTGAAAAACAAAAAATAGTATCTTGTGGCAAATTAAAACCGTTCTTTTGAAAAAGCTTTTCACACTATTTTTACTTTGTTGTTCATCAATTGTTTTGGCTCAAACCATTAAAGGTAGAATTCTTGACGAAACCAATCAGCCGCTTTTTGGAGCCAATATTTATCTAGATGGAACATCTATTGCAACGGTGAGTAACGAAAATGGTGTTTTCCAGCTTACTATACCTTCAAAAATCAATGCGAGTTTGGTGATTAGTTATATTGGTTATCAATCGGTAACGGTCGATTCGTATTCGGCTACGGAAGATTTACAAATCAAATTACAACCATCAACAAACAGTTTGAAAGAAGTTGTGGTGAAAAAAAATCGGTTTTCCCGAAAAGAAATGTTGAAGCTTTTCCGAGAGCAATTTCTTGGCGATACCAAAGCTGGGCGAAAAGCAATTATCACTAATGAAGCTGATATTGATTTTGAATATGACGAAAAATATAAAGTGCTTATCGCCACTTCAGATAAACCGTTGATTATTCAAAACCCAGTTTTGGGTTATGAAGTGGTGTATGAAATCAGTTCATTTGTAGTTGAGTTTCATTCGTTAAGTATTGATTCAAGAGATGTTCATAAAATTTTGTTCACAGGTGTTTCTCGATTTACAGAAACAGATAAAACAAGCAAGGTAATTAACGAACGATTGAAGTCGTATCGAGGTTCGGTGTTGCATTTTTTCCGAAGTTTGGTTAGTGATAAAATGGCTGAAAATCAGTTTTTGCTCGTAAAAAACAAGAAAGTTGCTTCTGTGAAAAATAATTTTATTTTTAAAGACAATTCTGGTTTAAAAGAAGTGAATCTCACCGACAAACCAGTTCAAATTACTTCTAAAAACGCATTGGTTGATTCTAAGTTTTATTCGCACTATCAAATTTCTTTTGATAAAAGCAGAACATCAGCAGTAACGTTTTTAACACCTGTTTTTAATGTTGATCAATTTGGAATTCATTCTAATGTGCAAGATATTTTGTTTGCTGGCGATATGAGTAACAAACGCATTGGTGATTTGCTTCCTACTAATTATGGAATAGAGGAATGATTTTTAAAATAATCCAACAACAAAGTCAATAGCCAAGCCAATTCCAACCACTAGAAAGTATAAAGTTATACCACCTAAAAAATAGGTTAGTAGTGCTTTTATGTAATTGATAATTTTTGTTTTATCAAAAAACTGAGCAACTACAATTACAGGATACAAAATGGTAGTTGCAAGAAGTAAAATATTATTTGCCGTTTGATGTAATAGACTATGAAAAGGAAGGATTAGCCCAATAATTAACATTCCTTGAGCAGAAACAAAGCACATCAAGGTCATGATTTCAAAAATGTTATAACCATATTTTCTAAAAAACAATTTGGTCCAACAAGCGATAAAAAAACTTTTTAGAATGTAATTATAACCAAAATTTTTCCCAAGCCAATTTTGTATTGTATGAACCGTTGTACCATAAAAGTAATCTTCTGTTTCGGGAGAAGTTGCTGGCGGTTTGAAATAATTGTAAATAATTGTGTATATAACAGCAGAGAATATCAAGAATCCAATTGGTTTCATGTGTTTGTCTCTGTTTTCATGAAGAAATTCTCGAATACTTGCCGCTGGTCTTTTTGTCAACTCTCTTACGTTGAACAAAAAACCTTTGTCCAAATGCCACAAATGAAGCAATTCATGCGAGATATAATGACTGTCAATCCTTTTTAAATTGTTTTTGTTATCACTATTTGCATTAGCTTCAAGTTGACTTTGACTGTTTTGTATCATAATCTAGATTACTGTTTTATTAAGTTATAAATATAAAAAAAACGCCGAGAAAATCTCAGCGTTTAGTATCTAATAATCTAGTTATCTAAAAATCTAACTATCTCATTTATTCTTGCATAGTATGATAAACGTTCATCACATCATCGTCTTCTTCAATTTTTTCTAAAAGTTTTTCAACATCAGCAATTTGTTCTGCTGAAAGTTCTTTAGTTATTTGAGGAATTCTTTCAAAACCAGAAGATAAAATTTCTATTGCTCTTGTTTCTAATTCTTTTTGAATAGAACCAAAACTTTCAAACGGCGCATACATTAAAATTCCGTCTTCGTCAGCAAAAATTTCTTCCACACCAAAATCAATCATTTCCAATTCTAATTCTTCAACATCTTGACCTTCGGAAGGTATGCGAAAATTACAAGTGTGGTCAAACATGAATTCCACCGAACCTTGCGTTCCCATTGTTCCGTTACACTTATTGAAATAACTTCTGATGTTGGCAACCGTTCTGTTATTATTGTCTGTTGCTGTTTCAATTAAAATAGCGATTCCGTGTGGTGCATAACCTTCAAAAAGTACTTCTTTAAAGTTAGCCGAATCTTTATCGGATGCTTTTTTTATAGCACGTTCTACATTTTCTTTCGGCATGTTTGCCGCTTTTGCATTCTGAATGACAGCTCTTAAACGTGAGTTGGACTCTGGATTTGGTCCACCTTCTTTCACAGCCATTACAATATCTTTTCCAATGCGAGTAAACGTTTTAGCCATGGCTGACCAACGTTTCATTTTACGTGCTTTTCTAAATTCGAATGCTCTTCCCATTTCT
>DAOLYL010000227.1:161-2716 GCA_035425765.1 Flavobacterium sp.
AATATTTTTAATTTGTAATTATTGAGTTCATGAATGCTTCGCTTCGCTTCGCATTTGTGGGAAGAACAACACTTCTTGAATAGATGCTTGATTGCTTAGTAACATGGCTAAACGGTCAATTCCAAAACCAATTCCAGAAGTAGGTGGCATGCCATATTCTAAAGCTCGTAAAAAATCTTGATCGATAAACATCGCTTCATCATCGCCACGTTCTTGTAATTTTAGTTGATCTTCAAAGCGTTCACGTTGGTCAATTGGGTCATTTAATTCTGAGTAGGCATTGGCCACTTCTTTGCCATTTATCATCAACTCAAAACGCTCCACCAAGCCGGCTTTTGAACGATGTTTTTTAGTTAGTGGCGACATTTCCACCGGATAATCTGTAATAAAAGTAGGTTGTATATAATTGTGTTCACAACGTGCACCAAAAATCTCATCTATCAATTTTCCTTTGCCCATGGTATTGTCCACTTCAATTTTTAATTTATGGCAAACATCACGCAATCCAGCCTCATCCATTTCTGAAACATCAAAACCGGTATAAGTTTTTATAGCCTCGTAAATAGAAATTCGTTTGTAAGGTGCTTTGAAATTAATCATATTTTCACCCACTTGAATGTAGGTATTTCCATTGGTATCTAAAGCTGCTTTTTCTAAAAGTTGCTCCGTGGTTTCCATCATCCAGAAATAATCTTTGTATGCCACATAAAATTCCAATACGGTAAATTCCGGATTGTGCGTCCTATCCATGCCTTCATTTCTGAAATTTCGTGAGAACTCATATACCCAATCAAATCCACCTACAATTAGTCGTTTTAAATACAATTCATTGGCGATACGCAAGTACAAAGGCATATCTAATGCATTGTGATGTGTGATGAATGGCCGTGCCGCTGCACCACCTGGAATGCTTTGTAAAACTGGCGTATCCACTTCCAAGGCTCCTTTTTCATTTAAAAATTCACGGATGGAATTCATCATCTTTGTACGTTTTACAAATGTTTCGCGAACATTTGCATTGACGACTAAGTCCACATAACGCTGGCGATAACGCATTTCTGGATCAGAAAAAGCATCGAATATATTTCCTTCTTCATCTGTTTTTACAACAGGCAATGGGCGAAGTGATTTTGCCAATAAAGTGAATTCTTTGGCATGGATAGAAATTTCACCAACTTTTGTTTTGAAAGCATATCCTTTAATGCCAATAAAATCGCCTAAATCTAATAATTTTGAAAAAAGAACATCGTAGAAAGTTTTATCTTCTGTAGGGCAAATATCATCTCTTCGAATATATATTTGAATACGACCATGGCTGTCTTGCAACTCCGCAAACGTTGCCTTACCGGCAGGACGAGTGGCCATCAATCGGCCTGCGATACAAACTTCCTGATAATTCAATCTGTTTTTAGAGCCATCTTCTAATACTTCTTCTTGATAATTTTCCTTTATCTCTTTCGATGAAACATTGACCGGATATAAAGCAGCAGGATATGGATCGACGCCTAAAGCTTTAATTTTCTCTAATTTTTCTCTTCGGATTTGTTCTTGTTCAGAAAGTTGCATAATAAATCTATTTTCGATTATTCGGATGGCAAAGATAAGGATAAGTAGCGAGTAGTCAGTAGGATGTGGCTAGTTTTTTCGTCAAATGAGATGTTGTAAATCATTAATTGATAATTTATTAAAATGTACATGCATCGTATGCCAGCCTAATTTTTGAGGTTCAATTAAGTTTTCTGCTTTATCGTCTAAAAATAAAATGGTGGATGGAAGCAATTGATGTTGGTTTTGTACAAATTCATAAATTTCTTGGTGCGGTTTGCGCATGCCAATTTCTTGAGAATAATAAACAATATCAAAATGCGTATCTAATACATCTTCTCCAAAATGTTCCATCATGTCATTTCTAAATTGCTCCACATGAATGGCATTGGTGTTGCTTAATAAAATTAATTGGTATTTGGATTTAAGTTGCCGAATAATTTCTACTCGATGTGCCGGAATAGATTTTAAGATAGCATTCCAATGCCGTTTGATTTCTGTTTCAGTAATGTTTTTATGTATTGTAATTTCTTGTAATTGTCTCAAAAAATCCGAGACTTCAATTTTTCCTTTTTCAAAATTTTGGAAATATTGTTGTTGATAGAGTTTTAAAAGTTTATCATTTTCAAAATGGGCTAACATATCTTGCTGAAACCACTCTATTTCCGGTTTCAAATCAAGAATAACACCGCCAAAATCAAAAACTATAGTTTGGATTGAATGCATGCATAAAAATATAAATTGTATTCTAAAAAAAATAAAAAAATCTCCGAAGTTGGATTGCCTTTTTGGTGTTTAGTTACGAAGCCTCGGCAATGGTTCGTGTCCGCACGAACCATATACTTGTAATAATGTAGTTCGTGTGGACACGAACCAAGGCTTTAGGCTTTAGTTACGAAGCCAAAGCGAAGTAAACATCACCAACGGATTGCTATTATTAGCCTACCTCGGCAATGGTTCGTGTCCGCACGAACCATGACTTTAACATACATAAAATATAAATTGTATTC
>DAOLYL010000228.1:0-2714 GCA_035425765.1 Flavobacterium sp.
TGGTAAATCCAAATGCAAAAACTGCAATAGCAGCAAATAGTAATTTTT
Source organism: Flavobacterium sp. (assembly GCA_035425765.1). Lineage (GTDB taxonomy): Bacteria > Bacteroidota > Bacteroidia > Flavobacteriales > Flavobacteriaceae > Flavobacterium. The sequence goes on from DAOLYL010000228.1 coordinate 49, forward strand.
TCATCATATTATTATTTAAAGGTTATGATGCAAAACTACTTTTGATTAACAGACGATACAATAAGGCAAATGTCGTATTATGTCAAATGATCAGGGAAAATTTTTCCGGGATTTAAAATGTTATTTGGGTCAAAAACACGCTTGATACTTTCCATCAATTCCAAATGAGAACGTGAAAAAGCAATATCCATAAAGTTTTTTTGAACGTAACCAATACCGTGTTCGCCCGACAACGTTCCTTTGAGTGAAACGGTTAATTCAAATATTTCACGAATTCCAACTGGAACTTGAGTTTGCCAATTATCATCCGTCATATCGCCTTTGATGATGTTTACATGTAGATTTCCATCGCCAGCATGACCATAACAAACGGATTTAAAACCGTGCTTTGCTCCTATTCGCTTAATTCCTGTTAGAAGTTCAGGCAACATATAGCGTGGCACAACCGTATCTTCTTCTTTATAAATCGAATTGGATTTTACGGCTTCAGCAACCGAACGACGCATTTTCCACAAGGCATTTTTTGTATCTTCAGTATCAGCAAAAAGCACCTCATCAATTTCAAATTGTTCAACAACTGACATTATTTTTTCGGCTTCTAGCATCAAGATTTCTGGATAATTTCCATCCACTTCAATTAATAAATGCGCTTGAACTCTATCATCAACATTGATACTTATATCGTCATGGTATTTCAAAGTCCAATCGATAGCATCGCGTTCCATAAATTCCAAAGCACTTGGAATAATTCCAGCACGGAAAATAGCCGAAACGGCTTCGCAAGCTTCTTGTGCTTTGTAAAACGGCACTAACATTAAAACATTATGCGAATTTTTAGGAAGCAATTTCAAAACCGCTTTCGTGATTACGCCAAGCGTTCCTTCGCTACCAATCATCAATTGGGTTAAGTTGTAACCTGTAGAGTTTTTTAATGTATTGGCTCCAGTCCAAATGACGTCACCATTTGGCAAAACAACTTCTAAATTCAAGACATAATCTTTGGTTACACCATATTTCACCGCTCGCGCACCACCAGAATTTTCGGCAATGTTTCCTCCAATCCAACAACTTCCCATACTGCTTGGATCGACTGGATAGAACAATCCTTTTTCGGCAACGGTTTCACGCAAAACTTGAGTAATTACGGCTGGTTCAACGGTAACTTGAAGGTTTTGTTCGTCTATTTCGAGGATTTTATTTAATCGTTCTAATGACAATCCGATGCCTTCATAAATGGATAATGCGCCACCACTTAAACCGGTTCGCGCACCGATTGGTGTAGTTGGGATTTTATATTCGTTAGCTACTTTTATAATTTGTGAAACTTCACTAGTATTGGCTGGTTTAACGACAACATTAGGCGGAAAAACATAGTCTTCGGTTTCGTCGTGACCGTAATGATTTCGAGTTTCGATGTCGGTGAAGATATAGTTTTCGCCAACTATTTGTGTGAGTTTATGAAGTACTTCTGGATTGAGAGACATGGTAAAATTATTGATGAGTAAAAATAGAAAAAGAAAAGAGAAAATAGAAAAAAGAGAAAAGAAAAAAGAGAATAGACGAATAGATAATTGACTAATGGATTATAGAAATAGAAACTTGAAAAAGAATTTTATGGATTGATTTCTTTTGAAATGATATGTATACAAAAGACAAATCCTGTTTAGCCCTGATGCTGAAATTGTTTGAGCTCTTGTCTTGTTTTGAAAACAAGACAAAGCGAGTTTCAGCAGCAGGAATAGGGAATCCAAGAATGCACTACCGATTCGCTCCTACTCTTTTTTCTTTAAATTGGGAAGGAAATAACAAATTGCACCAATCAACGGAAGATAGGAACAAACGTGATAGACGTATTGAATAGAGGTTTCGTCTGCCAATTTGCCGAGCAAAGCCGAACCCAAAGCACCCATTCCGAAGGCAAAACCGTAGAAAAGTCCGGAAACCATGCCGAGTTTTTTAGGTAATAGTTCTTGTGCGTAAACCAAAATGGCTGGAAATGCTGAGGAAATGATTATTCCGATGATAATCATTAAAACATCAGTCCAAAAAAGGTTGACATAAGGCAATAGTAATGCAAACGGAAATGCGCCGAAAACGGATAGCCAAATCACATATTTCCTCCCGATTTTGTCGCCTAATGGTCCGCCAAGTATGGTTCCAACAGCATAAGCAATCAGGTAAATAAACATGTGAAATTGGGCTTGTTTTATCGTTAAACCAAATTTATCGATGATGTAAAATTGGTAATAACTTGACAAACTTGCGGTATAAAAAAACTTAGAAAATATAACGATTAGAAGTATCGTAATAGCGATTTGTACTTTTCGTTTTGGCAAATTATGAAAATCGATAAAAGGTTGGACTTTGTTTTTTCTTAGTACTAAATGGTCGCGATACCAATAGGCAATTTTACTCAAAATAGCCAAACCTATGACTGCAACAATAACAAACCAAAGAATGTATTTTTGAGAATTGGGGATAACAATTAATGCTACTAAAAGCGGTCCAAGTGCAGTTCCGAAATTGCCACCAACTTGAAAAATAGATTGTGCCAAACCACGTTTTCCGCCCGAAGCTAGATTGGAAATTCGCGCCGATTCTGGATGAAAAATGGATGAACCCGTTCCGATTAAAATTACCGAAGCGATTATCCAGTAGAAATTATC
>DAOLYL010000229.1:0-2678 GCA_035425765.1 Flavobacterium sp.
TGGCAAACTTAAAGGAAATCCGTAATAGAATTACTTCCGTTCAGTCAACGATGCAGATTACATCGGCGATGAAAATGGTTTCTGCAGCAAAGTTGAAAAAAGCACAAGATGCGATTACAGCAATGCGTCCTTATGCCGAAAAATTAACGGAATTATTACAAAGTGTTAGCGCAACTCTTGAAGGCGATGCAGGCGGACAATTTACAGCACAACGCGAAGTAAATAAAGTGTTGGTTGTAGTTGTTACTTCAAATCGTGGATTGTGTGGAGCTTTCAATACAAACGTGATTAAGCAAGCCAAATTGGTTGCAGATAGTTATGCTGGAAAACAAGTTGATTTTTTTGCTATTGGTAAAAAAGGAAATGACGCTTTCAGAAAATCAAGTACTGTAATTGATAACAAAAGCGAAGTATTCGATAATCTAACTTTTGAAAATGTTGCCGAAATTGCAAATGTTTTAACTGAAAAATTCACTTCTGGCGAATATGATAAAATTGAAATAATCTACAATCAATTCAAAAACGCCGCAACACAAATCGTTCAAACAGAACAGTTTTTACCGTTAGCTCCTGTAAAATCAGATAAACCAGTTTCAACAGGTGATTATATTTTTGAACCTTCAAAAGAAGAAATTGTATTAACGTTAATTCCAAAATCGTTAAAAACACAATTATATAAATCAATCAGAGATTCTTTTGCAGCTGAACACGGCGCACGTATGACTGCAATGCACAAAGCAACAGATAACGCAACTGAATTGAGAAACCAATTGAAATTAACGTATAACAAAGCACGTCAAGCGGCAATTACTAACGAAATTTTAGAAATCGTTGGTGGAGCAGAAGCTTTGAAAGGATAATAATTAATTTATATAAAAAAAGAGCCAACATTTTGTTGGCTCTTTTTTTATTCATTCGATTTAATAGTTATTTTTGTTACAATTAGTACATAATATACCTTGAGTTTATACAAATCACTTTTTAAACAGACATTAATTTATGGCTTAGCTACGGTTTTGCCAAGGATGATTAGTTTTCTGTTGGTAATGTTGCACACGGATAAATTAGTCAAAGCAGATTATGGCGAAACAACAATTCTAATGGCTTACATGGTTTTCTTTAACGTGATTTTATCATACGGAATGGAAACTGCTTTTTTTAGATTTTACAGTGCTGAAGAAGATAAAAAAAGGGTTATACAAACGTCAACGATTTCTATTTTTTGGTCATCAATAGCATTTTTATTTCTTTCTCTTTTATATAGAAACACACTTTCCAGTTGGATAAATGTCGAAGTAGAATTTGTTACTTACGCCATTTGGATTTTGGTTTTAGATGCTTTGGTGATTGTTCCTTTTTCAAAATTAAGAGCTGAGCAAAGACCAATTGTGTTTGCTGTAATAAAGATTGGAAACGTTTTGGTTAATATGATATTGAACTTGTTTTTCTTATTGTATTTGCCAAAGATTGCTCAAAATAATCCAAACGGATTTTTAGCAACCTTATATTTTGATAATTTTCAAATAGGATACATTTTTGTAGCAAATCTTGTAGCGAGTTTGGCTACTTTTGTCGTGCTTTCGCCAGATTATTTACGATTAAAATGGAAATTAGATTTTCAATTATGGAAAAAAATGATGTTTTATGGATTTCCAATTTTAATTGCTGGAATTGCCTTTGCGGTTAACGAACATTTAGATAAAATAATTTTGGAATTTCTTTTGCCAAAGAATATTGGTAAAGCCGAAGTTGGAGCTTATTCCGCTTGTTACAAACTTGGCTTATTTATGGTTTTATTTGCAACCGCATTCCGACTAGGAATTGAGCCGTTCTTTTTTAGTCATGCAAAAAACGAAAATGCCAAACAAACGTATGCTATAATAACTAAATTTTTTGTAATTTTTGGTTCATTAATTCTTTTAGGTGTTATTGTTTTTGCCGATTTGCTAAAACAAATTATGATTAAAGACGAATCCTATTGGGAAGCTATGAAAGTTGTTCCATTAATTATTTTGGCAAACTTCTTTCTCGGGATTTATAACAACCTATCCGTTTGGTACAAACTAACCGATAAAACAAAAATCGGAGCTTACATATCAATCATTGGCGCAGTTTTGACATTATTCTTAAACTTTCTTCTCATTCCAAAATACAGTTACATGGGTTCAGCAATTGGAACAATTGTTGCCTATGGAAGTATGATGACAATATCCTATTTTCTTGGAAAAAAATATTATTCAATTCCATACGATATGAAAAGAATAGGAAGCTATTTATCGATATCAATACTATTTTCATTTATATCATTTTATTACTTTAGAGAAAATTATTTTGTTGGAATACCGTTAATTATAATTTTTTCAGCATTTATATACGTAAATGAAAAGACAACTATTCTAAAAATTATTAATAGAAATTAATAACCATGACCATAAAAATCATCAATAAATCACAACACGATTTACCTAATTATGAAACCATTGCCTCAGCAGGAATGGATTTACGAGCTAATATTCAAGAACCAATAACCTTGAAATCATTAGAAAGAACCATTGTAAAAACAGGACTTTTTATTGAATTGCCAATCGGTTACGAAGCACAAGTTCGCCCAAGAAGTGGATTGGCTGCCAAAAAAGGAATTACCGTTCTAAATTCTCCTGGAACAGTCGATGCCGATT
>DAOLYL010000230.1:0-2670 GCA_035425765.1 Flavobacterium sp.
AGCACTTCTTGATTGTCAACATAACTAAATCGAACGTTTTCAAAACGAATGTTTCCTTCAAAATGACTTATGTTTTTTTCACCATCAGTTTGAACGTCTGCCGTACTATCAAGAATGTCAAAAACACGATTGGCAGCAATCATTCCCATTTGCATTTCGTTGAATTTATCCGCAATTTGACGTAACGGATTGAACAACATTCCAATAAACATAGTATAGGAAATCATTTGACCAACTGTTGTAAATGGATTTCCATCAATGATTTGAAAACCACCATATAAAACAACAATTCCCAAGGTTATGGATGAAATAATATCAGCAATTGGAAAGAAAATAGAGTTGTAGAGAATGGTTTTTATCCAAGCTTTATTATGTTTTTGATTTATTTCTTTAAAGTTTTCAAATTCAATTTGTTCTCTGTTGAATAGTTGTACAATCTTCATCCCTGTTACTCTTTCTTGAACAAAAGTATTCATGTTAGCCACTTGCGTTCTTACTTCTTCAAAAGCTACTTGCATTTTTTTCTGAAAAATTCGCGTGAAATAAACCAAAACAGGCATCGCAAGAACTACAATCATCGAAAGTTGCCAATTCATATAAAACATGATGAGTAAGCAAACAATCATTTTCATCAAATCACTAATAATCATAAATAATCCTTGACTAAATATACGAGCAATTTGTTCGATATCAGAAACAGAACGAGTTACGAGTTGACCAACAGGTGCGTTGTCAAAATATTTCATTCTAAAACTCAACATGTGTTTGAAAAGTTTTTTTCGAATGTCTTTGATGATATCTTGTCCAAGCCAGTTTGCCCAATACACAAAGTAAAATTGCGACAAAACTTCAAGAATTAATGCGAATCCCATGATGGTAACATAAAGCAATAATCCCGATTTGCTAGCGGATTTTATATAAGTATCAACTGTTATTTGAAGTAAATAAGGACGAAGTGCAGCAAAAATGGATAATAAGATTGCAAAAACAATCACACCATAATACCTGTTTTTATAAGGTTTAGTATAGCGTAAAATCTTCTTAAAAAGGTTTACATCAAATGCTTTGGCTTTCATTTATTTTATATAAGGATATTCAATTTTTGTTAAATATAAACCATGTGCTGGAACTGAAAAACCAGCTTGACTTCTGTCTTTGCTTTCAATAATTTTTTTAAAATCATCCAAAGATACTTTTTCTAGACCAATATTTATCATAGTTCCAACAATGGCCCGAACCATATTTCTTAAAAATCTATCGGCGGAAATGGTGAAAAGTAATTTATCTTCCGATTGTTGCCAAAAAGCTTCATGAATACTACAATTAAAAGTATTTACATCAGAATTGGTTTTTGAAAAACATTCAAAATCAGTATATTCAAATAGGATTTTACAAGCGTCATTCATTAAATCAGTGCGCAATGGCAAACCATATTGCCAACTATCATCGGCTTCAAAAGCATTTTTTTTGGTATGAATTTGATATTCGTAAGTTCTTTTTGTAGCATCAAATCGAGCATGTGCTTCAGGATGAACAGCATGAATTTTGAAAACAGCAATATCTTTCGGTAAAAACGAATTGAGTTTGTGAACTAATTTTTCTTTGTCAAAATCAATATCAACGTCAAAATGTGCAAACATCTGTTTGGCATGAACACCAGCATCTGTTCGTCCAGCGCCAAGAATATCAATTTCAGATTTTAAAAGTATGGATAACGCTTTGTTGAGTGTTTCTTGTACGGATTTTGCATCAGGTTGAATTTGCCAACCATGATAATTTGTTCCTTTATAAGCTAACTCGATAAAATATCTCAAATCTGATTTTAATTTTTTGAAGTCACAAATTTACAAAATTCAACAGCAATGACAATTTCAAAATTCAATTATTAACCTACTTTTGTGATATGAAAAAAATCCTCTTGCTTTCCGATACGCACAGTCATATTGATGATACTATTTTAAAGTATGTGAATCAAGCGGACGAAGTTTGGCATGCTGGCGATATTGGCGATTTGGTAGTAACGGATACAATAAAAAAGCTAAAACCACTTCGCGCGGTTTACGGAAATATTGACGACGACAAAGCCCGAATGGAATTCCCATTGAACAATCGTTTTTTTTGTGAAGGAGTTGATGTTTGGATTACACACATTGGCGGTTATCCTGGAAAATACAACCAAGCTATTCGTGCTGAAATTCAGCAAAATCCGCCAAAACTTTTTATCTGCGGACATTCACATATTTTAAAAGTACAATTTGATAAAACCTTGAATTTACTTCACATGAATCCAGGAGCTTGTGGCATTTATGGTTTTCACCAAGTACGAACGATGCTTCGATTTGAAATTGATGGCGATAAAATCCAGAATTTAGAGATTGTTGAAATAGGGAAGAAGTAGATTTTAGGTTTCAGTTATCAGGTTTCATTTTTCATTTTTTAGTATTTAGTCTATTGAAAATTGCTGCAATAGCCCAGATTGCAATGAAAAGCTTTTTCTAAAAATAATTTAGTTTTTCTTATTTTTAAAAAGCAACCGACGGAAGCTCTTTTAAAAATTTTAGAAAAACAGATTATTTTAGAAAAACTTGTAATGGAAAGCTGGAGTGGCTTTCAATAAAAAAATCCCAAACTTTCGTTCGGGATTTTCGCAGCACTAAAAAACTAAGTTTA
>DAOLYL010000231.1:0-2647 GCA_035425765.1 Flavobacterium sp.
TAATTTTTATTTTCTAAAAGTGGCACGAATTTAAAATCTCCAAATTCGTGTTTTTCAAACTGAGTTTCATTTTTTCGAATCAGCATCGTCATTACTTGCTCCTTTTCACCTAAAGGAATTACAAGTCTTCCTCCTATTTTTAATTGTGCCATCAAAGGTTTCGGGATAATTGGCGCGCCTGCTGTAACAATAATACTGTCAAATGGCGCATGATTTGGTAAACCTTTATAACCATCACCAAAGGACAAATGCTTGGGACGAATATTTAATTTTGGCAATAAAGCAGAAGTTATTTTAAACAATTCATTCTGTCTTTCAACCGAATAGACCTTTGCACCTAAAGTAACTAATACAGCTGTTTGATAACCTGAACCTGTTCCAATTTCGAGGATTTTATGATCTTTTTTTACTTCTAGTAATTGACTTTGAAACGCAACAGTATAAGGTTGAGAAATCGTTTGCCCAGCAGCAATTGGAAATGCTTTATCTTGATAAGCAAAATCTTCAAAACTAGAGTTCAAAAACAAATGTCTTGGAATTTTTTTAATAGCATCCAAAACATTTTTATCCGTTATTCCTTTTTCTTCCAATAGTTTAGCTAATTGATTCCGAAGTCCTTGATGCTTGCTTGTATCTTTCATTTATTTCTTTGGAATGAGGCAATTTCCATATTAGATTAATTTTCGTAAAAATAGAAAACAAATTCGCAATTATCAATTCGCAATTATGAATTAATTTCTATTTTTGATAAAATTAATTTTTATGCTCAAAGTTGGCGTTTTAGGTGCTGGACATCTCGGAAAAATACATTTACGATTACTAAATCAATCAGACAAATATGAATTAGTTGGTTTTTATGATGAAAACCACGAAAACGGAGCTAAAATTGCTGCCGAATTTGGCTATAAACAATTTGATACCATTGCTAAATTAATTCATGCGGTAGATGTTATAGATATTGTAACTCCTACTCTTTCTCACTACAAATGTGCTAAAGTTTCTATCAAAAGTGGCAAACATGTTTTTATTGAAAAACCAATTGCAACAACAGTTGAAGAAGCTTTAGAAATCATTGCTTTGTCAAAAGAATACAACGTAAAAGGCCAAGTTGGTCATGTGGAACGTTTCAATCCAGCGTTTATTGCTGTAAAAGATCAAATTGAAAATCCAATGTTTATTGAAACTCATCGATTGGCAGAGTTCAATCCGCGTGGAACTGATGTTCCTGTGGTTTTGGATTTAATGATTCATGATATCGATGCTATTTTGAGTGTTGTAAAGTCAAAAGTAAAAGCCGTTCATGCAAGCGGAGTTTCGGTTTTAAGTCAATCGCCAGATATCGCCAATGCTCGAATAGAATTTGAAAACGGTTGTGTTGCCAATATCACTTCGAGTAGAATTTCAATGAAAAACATGCGTAAATCACGTTTTTTTCAAAAAGACGCTTACATTTCTGTTGATTATTTATACAAGATTTGCGAAGTAGTAAAAATGAAAGAAGCACCAGAAATTCCAGGCGATTTTGACATGATTTTGCAAAATGCCGAAGGCGAAAAAAAACAAATTTATTTCAACAATCCAGATGTTTCTCCAAACAATGCTATTTTGGATGAATTAGAAACTTTTGCCGATGCCATCAATAACAATACAACTCCAATTGTAACTTTAGAAGATGGAACCGAAGCTTTAAGAGTTGCTTACATGATTATTGATTCAATGGAACGATAAAAATCTATGAAAATAAAAAAAGATGATATCATTTCAATTCTAATAAATTTAATTATTTATGTCATCCTTATTTCCATACTTTCAATTAATGAAAATATAAAAGATGTAATATTTATTGTGGGTTTTACAACAATTACTATAAGTTCTTTATTATCGTTATTTAAAATTAATTTAAAAAAGTTCAAATATTTCATTTGGATAAATTCATCACTTTTCATAATAACCTATTTATATGATACTTATGTCTATGATAATGGTGACTTTATTAATCATTTAATTATATTTATAATAATTGCACTAATCTTTGGAGTCAAATATTTAAAAAACAAACCTAAACAAACATAATGAATACAATTGCAGTAATTGGCGCAGGAACAATGGGCAACGGAATTGCTCACACTTTTGCACAAAGCGGTTTTACCGTAAAATTAATTGATGTTTCCGAAAAATCGTTAGAAAAAGGGATGGCAACCATTGCTTCCAACCTTGACAGAATGGTTTCTAAAGGAACAATTACAGAAGCTGATAAACACAAAACTATTGGAAATATAATCACTTACACCGACATAAAAGATGGCGTTGTTGGTTGTGATTTAGTAGTAGAAGCTGCGACAGAAAATGTAACTTTAAAACTGAATATCTTCAAGCAATTAAGCGAAGTTTGCGATCATAACGTGATTTTAGCAACCAATACTTCATCCATTTCAATTACACAAATTGCGGCACAAGTTGTTCATCCAGAAAGAGTAATTGGAATGCATTTTATGAATCCGGTGCCGATCATGAAATTAGTAGAAATCATTCGTGGTTACAATACTTCGGATGAAGTAACTAAAATCATCATGGATTTATCCGTAAAATTAGGAAAAACGCCAACAGAAGTAAACGACTATCCAGGATTTGTAGCCAACAGAATTTT
>DAOLYL010000232.1:0-2473 GCA_035425765.1 Flavobacterium sp.
TCTAAAGCTCTTTTTGTTTTCTCTGCTAATTATTAACTGAAAACTGCGACTGAAAACTAATATCCTTCCGTTGGAATTTCGATTTCGTATTTCTTTTTACTTGGATTAACTAATTTTTTGTCGCGCAACCACGGATTGTGAATTTTTAAAATTTTATAGTTAATTCCTTGTGTTTTGGCAAAGCTTGCTAAATCGGTAATCGTGCTGTCAATTTCGATTTTCTTGGTTGGAATTGGCGAATACAAATCGGTTGGATAAATATTAAAACCATATTTTGCTGGATTTTTCATGATTTCTTTTAAAGCTAAAATCCTGAAAACATAACGAGATGTTTCTTCGGTTAACGCTAAATCATAATAATTAGAAACTTGTTGTTCCTCAATTCGTTTGTTTACGCCGTTCATTCCGCCGTTGTAAGATGCTGCAGCCATTGTCCAAGAACCAAACTTGTTTTTAGCAACCAATAAATATTTACAAGCAGCTTCGGTCGATTTTTCTAAATGATAGCGTTCATCAACAAAATCGTTGACTTCCATTCCTTTTTCTTTAGCAGTTTCGGGCATAAATTGCCAAATTCCTCTTGCGCCAGCCGATGAAACAGCATTGACCAAACCACTTTCGATTACGGCTAAATATTTAAAATCATCTGGAATGCCATATTTTTGAAGAATTGGTTCTATCACTGGAAAAGCACGATTGGCTCTTTTTAAAATTAAAGTCGTGGTCGAATGGAGATTGGCATTAATCAATAATTCTCTGTCCAATCGTTCTCTAACGTCAACGACATGCAAAGGCGTAGTTTCACCAGCAAAATCGGTAGTTGTTGGGAAATACATTGCTGTTCCTTCGTGAAGGAGTTTGTCTTTTTTCTCGCCCGAAATTCCGAAGACGAAAATTCCAGAGATTAAAACTACTCCAAGTGTTGTCAATAGTGCATTTGTCTTTTTCATAATAAAAAAATTGTAATCGTATAATGGTAAAGCTACAAAAATCGCTCCAAAAAAGTTAATCTCCTAACAAAATTTTAGGTAAATTCTCATTCAGCCATTTGTATTTGTTTAAAATCATGATGTGCGTTCCGTTTTTTATAGGAATGAAGTCTTTAATGTACTTTGGCGGAAAAACTTCGTCAGCATCGCCGTGAATGTGGATAATTTCGGGATCAATTTCGGTTCGTTCCCAATTGATTATTTGTTCGATTGCCCAATCTAAATAGCGTTTGTCTCTAACGGATAAAAACTTTTCATACAAAGCCAATCGTTGTTTTACAATTGAAGAACCAAAAGTAAACTTGGTTAGCAACTCAATGTTTTCAAATAATTTGGTCGGCATTAACTTATACGCTTTGGTGGTTTTGGCAACTTTAAATCGTTTTGGAAATTCAACATTCGATTTTACGCTAGAAATAATGATGACTTTTTTTGGATTGACAAATTGTTTTATTTCTTGGACTAAAACACCACCAAAGGAAACGCCAATCAATATACAGTTTTCATGATGAATGTTTTCAGCCATTTTTTTTGCATACGAAGTCAGCGATTGATTTTTCTCTGGGATAAACCATTCTAACAGATGGGTTTCAAATTGGTCTTCCGGCAATTGAATTCGTTCAAATATTGATGAACTCGCAGCCATTCCAGGCATGAAGTAAACGTGAATTTTAGACATTTTTAACTGTAAACTCGTTTAAAATTAGTAATTTTGCCTAAAATTAACCCTTTTATTTTATTTGTAGATGAACGAAATATTAATTTCAGAAAAAATGGAAATTAAAGACAATACTTTTGCACGTCAGTTTGAAACGATGTTTGATGGAAAAATGGTTTCGGTAGAGTATTCTTTTCAGGAAAAGAAAATATTTCTAACAAGGATAAATACTTTTGAAGGATTTGAAAATGAAGAGTTTATCAGTGATTTATTGAAAAATATTATGGAAATTGCTTATGAACGAAAGTTGAAAGTAGTTCCTATTTTGCCAAAAATTGCTTTGTTCTTTAGAAAAAATATTACTTATAGAGATTTGCTTCCTCCAGGAATTAAAATTTAAAAAATAGTCCTTTAAGAATTAATTCGAAAAGTCGTTTCAAACTGAAACGGCTTTTTTTTATATTTACAAAATGGGTTCCGAAAATCTAAATTCTGATGTCATTCATTTTTTTGAAGAAATTCAAAAGTATTATGGCAGTAAAACCGAAATAATGCAAGGATTGTTTACCGAAATTGACAATCTTGATGCAACCCAAACCACTTGGAATTTATCGGAATTTGAGTTGGTTCGTTCTGCTTATCGAAATTCGGGCGGAAAATTTATGTTGGAAGGCAACGGAACGTACTATGAAATTTCAGCCGAAAAAATTATCAGTTTTAAACAAAACGGTCGAAACAAATTTGAATTTATCGAACAATACAACGAAACCTTTTTTAGAATTACTAAAATTAGGTTTCATTACAAGTATTAAATTAATTACGAATT
>DAOLYL010000233.1:0-2230 GCA_035425765.1 Flavobacterium sp.
CTGTTCTGTTGGACAATTCCCCGAGAAGAAAACAGCCGTCGAGCAAGGTTTTTAACAAATTAATATTACTGTTGATGTTTTCAATTAAATCACTTTGCTCACTAAGCGGTATAAGCTCTTCAATAGCCGCTTTGTGTTTTTGGTCAATCTGACTTATGATGTCACGATAGGATTTGTCTTTTTGTGCTGCTTTTTTGGAAGCGTCTAACAATAAATCGGTAACACCACTAAAAGCTGAAACAACAACCGCTAGTGTGTCTTCTTTGGATTTTTTTTGAACGATATCAAGAACTAATTTTATATTTTGAGCATTGGCAACGGATGTTCCGCCGAATTTAAGTACTAACATTTTGAATTGGAATTACATTAAAAATTTGCTTTCAAACGAAAGCCATTAGAATGGATTATATGTGAAAATTATACCCCAAATGGGGTTGTAGTTGTTGTGCCAACAGTAGTTGTAACCAAAGTTTTGGTTGGAGTAGTGAAATTATATTTTTTACTGTTGAAAATCATAATTTCAAATATATACTATTTCGTTTTAAATTCTACAAAATCCTTTCATTTTTATGAAAATAGCAATAATATATCGATATAGTATGTTAATATTTTGATTGTGGCGGCTGATTAAATTATATTTTTGATGATTTGTCAATAAAATAGCCATTACATAATTGCTTATTAACAATTGTTTACTGATTTTTGCATCGTAAAAAACAACAAAATGGATACTACGCACTACATTTCAACAGAAGTATTGACTTTAGAACAACTGCAACAAATTGTTTCACAAGGAAAAAGCATTGCGCTTTCTGAGGAAGCAAAAGTTAATATTCAGAAGTGTAGAACCTACTTAGACAACAAAATGGCGTCAAACGATGAGCCAATTTATGGTATTAATACCGGATTTGGTTCGTTGTGTAATGTGAAGATATCTACTGAAAACCTATCTAAACTACAAGAAAACTTAGTGAAATCACATGCCTGCGGAACGGGTGATGAAGTGCCAAGTGACATCGTGCAGTTGATGTTGTTGCTTAAAATCCAATCGTTGAGTTATGGTCATTCGGGTGTGCAATTGGAAACAGTGGAACGTTTGGTAGATTTTTACAACAAGGAAATTTATCCTGTGATTTATACGCAAGGTTCGCTTGGTGCTAGTGGTGATTTAGCGCCGTTAGCTCATTTGTCGTTGCCTTTGTTAGGCGAAGGCGAAGTCTATTTTGAAGGAAAGAAAATCCATTCATCCGAAGTGTTGAAACAGTTCAATTGGCAACCTATTGTGTTGCAGTCAAAAGAAGGATTGGCGTTGTTAAACGGTACCCAATTTATGAGTGCCTATGGCTGTTATGTTTTGTTGAAAGCCATGAAATATGCTTACTTGTCAGATGTGATTGCGGCAATTTCGCTTGAAGGTTTTGATGGTCGCATTGAACCTTTCAATGAATTAATTCATTATGTTCGACCTCACAAAGGACAAATCGTAACGGCACAACGAATGAATGAGTTGCTTGATAATAGCCAAATCATTGCCCAGCCAAAACAACACGTACAAGATCCATATTCTTTTAGATGTATTCCTCAAGTTCACGGTGCTAGTAAAGACGCGATTGATTATGCGAAGAAAGTTTTTAAAACCGAAATCAACTCCGTGACCGATAATCCAAATATTTTTATTGAAAGTGATATCATTGTTTCTGGTGGAAACTTCCACGGACAACCGTTGGCACTTGCTTTGGATTTTCTTGGAATAGCGTTAGCCGAATTGGGAAGCATTTCCGAAAGAAGAACGTATCAATTGATTTCGGGACTTAGAGGTTTGCCTGCTTTCTTGGTGGACAATCCCGGATTGAACTCTGGGTTTATGATACCACAATATACTGCTGCCAGCATTGTGAGCCAAAACAAACAATTGGCTACGCCAGCCAGTATCGACAGTATTGTTTCGAGCAACGGACAAGAAGACCATGTTTCTATGGGTGCGAATGCTGCAACGAAATGTTTGAAAATCATGGAAAATCTAGAACGCATTCTGGCAATAGAATTGATGAACGCTTCTCAAGCCATTGAGTTCAGACGACCATTACAGTCAAGTGACTTCATAGAAATGTTCCTTAAATCCTATCGTGCCGAAGTGCCGTTAGTAAAAGAAGACCGCATTCTTCATTATGATATTGAAAACTCGGTAGCGTTTTTAACTAGCTTTATGATTGAGTTGGAGGATTAGAAG
>DAOLYL010000234.1:0-2215 GCA_035425765.1 Flavobacterium sp.
ACGGAATGCGTGGCGGACGAGTTCGTGTTCGTGCTAAAATTGGTCAATTGGACAAGCAAACCTTGGTAATTACACAAATTCCTTTTTCAACTAATACTTCAACTCTTATTGATAGTATACTGAAAGCCAATGAGAAAGGGAAAATAAAAATTAAAAAGATTGAAGACAATACGGCTGCCGAAGTTGAAATTTTAATTCATCTTCCGCCGGGTGTTTCTCCTGATAAAACGATAGATGCGTTATATGCTTTCACCGCTTGTGAAACTTCGGTTGCGCCATTAGGTTGTGTGATTGAAAACCATAAACCGCTGTTTATTGGTGTTACAGATATGTTGAAAATTTCAACGCACAGAACGGTTGATTTACTCAAGCGTGAATTGGAAATCCAATTGGACGAACTCGAAAACAAATGGCATTTTTCTACCTTGGAAAAAATATTTATTCGTGAAGAAATGTACATCGATTTCAAATTGTATTCCGATAGAGAATCGCTTTATGTTTACATGTACGATAGATTTAAGCCATTTGTAAAATCATTCGTTAGGGAAATTAATGATGACGATTTGCAAAAATTAACGCAAATTCCAATGATACGTATTACACGTTTCGACTCGGATAAAGCCGATGATGCTATAGCAAAATTGGAAGCTGAAATGGAAGAAGTGAAACATCATTTGGATCATATTATCGATTATACCATTGATTTTTTCCAAAAACTAAAAGACAAATACGGCAAAGGTCGCGAACGTCAAACGGAGTTGAGAAGCTTTGACAATATTGAGGCGACAAAAGTAGTTTTGCGAAACACTAAACTATATGTAAACAAAGAAGAAGGTTTCTTTGGAACAGGTTTAAAGAAAGACGAGTACGTTGCGGATTGTTCTGATATTGATGATGTTATCGTGTTTCTGCGCGATGGAAAAATGATGGTTTCTAAAGTAGATGACAAAAAATTCGTTGGAAAAGACATTATTCACATTGCTGTTTTTGATAAAAACGATAAACGAACGATTTATAACATGATTTATCGTGATGGTAAAAATGGTTCGGCGTTTATCAAACGTTTCAATGTTTCGGGAGTTACTCGTGATAAGTTTTATGACTTAACGCAGGAAAAAGCAGGTTCGCAAGTGCTTTATTTTTCGGATAATCCAAATGGTGAAGCAGAAGTAATTTCGATATTGTTGCGTCAAGTTGGAAGCATTAAAAAATTGAAATGGGATTTGGATTTTGCTGAAATTGCTATAAAAGGAAGAGCTTCAAGAGGAAATACGGTTACTAAATATCCAATTAAGAAAATTGAACTGAAGGAAAAAGGAATTTCCACGTTGCGACCAAGAAAAGTTTGGTTTGACGATACTGTTCAGCGATTGAATGTTGATGGACGAGGCGAATTACTTGGCGAATTCAGACCAAACGATAGATTACTTTTAATCAATCAATCAGGGAAATTGAAAACGATTATTCCAGAATTGACTACGCATTTTGATGAAGACATTGTTGTAATGGAAAAATGGAATCCGAAGAAACCGATTTCTGCGATTTATTATGACGGCGAAAAAGAACGTTATTTCATCAAACGCTTTTTGGTTGAAAACGAAAATAAGGAAGAAATCTTCATTACAGAACACGAAAAGTCACAATTGGAAATTGTTTCTACCGATTGGCGACCAGTTGCCGAAATTGTTTTTGCCAAAGTAAAAGGTGTTCAAAAAGATAATCAAACTATTGATTTGGAACAGTTTATTGCAGTTAAAGGAATTAAAGCTTTAGGTAATCAATTGACTGCGGATAAACTAAAACAAGTGAATTTGCTAGAATCATTACCGTTTGAAGAGCCAGAAGAAGAAATCCCAGAACAAATGGAAGTAACGGATGAAACTACTATTTCAGAAGATATTCAAACGGAAACGGGTGATGATGGTCAGATTACGTTGAGTTTGGATTAGAATTTAAAATAGTAGATTTTAGATATAAAATATTTTATTCCCAATTGTAATCAAATAATAAAATCGTCAATTTTCTAGCCCCGATTGAAGAGAAAATAAAAAACCTTTCTGGTGTTCAGAAAGGTTTTTTTATTGTAACGAAAAGCGGGAATTGCATTTACTGATAAATCCCGAGCGATTCGCTTCTGATTTTTATTTTAGTGTTTCTTTTTACGCATTTTCATGTTGATGAATTCCACCGCAAGCGAGAACGCAATGGCAAAATA
>DAOLYL010000235.1:0-1980 GCA_035425765.1 Flavobacterium sp.
GTTCTTAAATTCAAGAAACGTTGCGTTGCAAAATAAGTGCTTATCCATGGAATTAATGCGCCAAGTGCCAAAACACCAAGTAAAACGCAGCCAATCAAGATTTGGTCTTTAAAAATATCCAATGTTGGGAAATTTACATCTACATAAATCAAAACACCAATCAAAGCAATTACCGCCAAAACAGCACCAATCATTCCAAGCATAATACTTTTTTTAATGAATGGTTTTCTGATGAACGATTTTGTAGCACCAACCAACTGCATCGTTTTGATGATAAATCGATTGGAGAAAATGGATAAACGCATCGAACTGTTAATCAATAAAACCGAAACAACAGCAAAAATACCACTGATAATCAAAATCCACATACTGATTTGTTTCACGTTGTCATTGACCAAAGTCACCAATTGTTGGTCATAAATTACGTCAGCAATCATCTCGTTTTTGCGCAAACGGGTTTCAATTTTCTTAAAACTATCGTTGGTTACATAATCCGCTTTCACGTGAACATCAAAGGAGTTTTGCAACGGATTTACACCCAAAAACTGCATAAAATCTTCGCCAATAACATCTTTGTGTTGCTTTGCCGCTTTTTCTTTGCTTACATACGTATAGTCTTTTGCAAAATTCGCAATTCGCAATTCATCGTCAAAAGCTTTGATGATAGAGTCATTCGCCTCACTTTTCAAGAAAATAGTCATTACGATATCTTCTTTGAAATTATCTGAAATTCGTTTGGAATTAATTACAAATAAACCCAAAGTTCCCAATAAAAAAAGCACTAAAAATACGCTCAATACAACCGAAAAATAGGAAGTAATAACTCTACGTTTTTGAAACTTTTCAAATGATGATGACATAAGCAATAATTTAAGCCGTAAAAATAACAAAGAATTTGTTTATTCAAATGTTTATCCTGTTTAAAGTTTTGAAATTACTACTTAAAACGTAAATTTGGCACCAATTAGTATAGGCATTAACTCTCGATTAACTCACAAGGTAAAATCTGCCAATTTATTTGGGTAAATTAGCACAAAAATAATAACGACGAATGAAGTATCATCACGAAAAAGTAGAAGAGAAGTGGCAACAATATTGGGCAAAAAATCAAACGTTTGCAGCATCAAATAACAGCGAAAAGCCAAAATACTATGTTTTGGACATGTTTCCGTATCCATCAGGTGCAGGATTACACGTTGGTCATCCGCTAGGTTATATTGCTTCCGATATTGTAGCGCGTTACAAGCGTCACAAAGGCTTCAATGTTTTGCATCCGCAAGGTTACGATTCATTTGGTCTTCCTGCCGAACAATATGCGATTCAAACTGGGCAACATCCCGAAAAAACTACTCGTGAAAACATTGCACGTTATCGTGAACAATTGGATAGAATTGGTTTTTCATTCGATTGGAGTCGTGAAGTTCGTACTTCAAATGCTGATTATTACAAACATACACAGTGGATTTTTATTCAATTATTCAATTCGTGGTACAATAATGATTCTGATAAAGCCGAAGATATTTCAACTTTAGTTTCAATTTTTGAAACAGAAGGAAATTCAACTGTAAATGCCGTTTGTGATGACAATATCATTACTTTTTCAGCATCAGAATGGAATTCGTTTTCATCAGATGAACAACAGAAAATACTTTTACAATATAGATTAACCTATTTAGCTGAAACCGAAGTAAATTGGTGTCCAGCTTTAGGAACAGTTTTGGCGAATGATGAAATCGTAAACGGAGTTTCAGAACGTGGTGGACATCCTGTAATTCGTAAAAAAATGACACAATGGTCAATGCGAATTTCTGCCTATGCTGAACGATTATTACAAGGTTTAGACACGATAGATTGGAGCGAAAGCATCAAAGAAAGTCAACGAAATTGGATTGGAAAATCGGTCGGAGCTTCTGTAGACTTCGTAATTCCTAATTCGAAATTCGAAATTTCTGTATTCACAACTCGTCCTGATACTATTTT
>DAOLYL010000236.1:0-1882 GCA_035425765.1 Flavobacterium sp.
CGTAAATCGTCGTTTCCAGCAGCAAAAATTGTTTTGCTAATTGCAGTTGCTAAAACATCCGCAGGAATAAGTGTTGTTGAAGGTTCGTCTAAATTTACTGATTTAGGAAATTCAGCTCCTGGAGCATAAGCAATGGCATATTTCCCTGAATTAGAACTGATTTCAATCGTACTATTTTCTTCAACAGTAAAAGTCAACGGCTGTTCTGGAAATGTTTTTAGAATGTCTAATAACAATTTTGCAGGAACAGCTACACTTCCTTGACTTGTTGAATCTATTTCTAGTGTTGCAGACATTGTCGTTTCAAGGTCAGAAGCAGAAACGGTTAATGCTTTATTATCTAATTCGAAAAGGAAGTTATCTAGAATAGGTAAGGTGTTGCTACTGTTGATAACGCTACCTAACACTTGTAGTTGTTTTAATAAGTATGAACTCGATACTATAAATTTCATTGGTAATTATTTTTTACAAATATATCTTAAACTAATAGATTTCAAAAAGTTTTTTATTAACATTACTTACTGTATTTTCGCTTACGCAAAAACGTAAATAGTAATCCGAAGACAACTAGGATAACTAGCGGTAAACCAACGGTTATTACTTGTGAATAGGTGTATTCTGTATATACTTTTTCTTTGTCTAACATTGGTAAATCAACTTCTTTGCTTCGGATGTTGATAAGTCCAGTATCGTCTAAAAGATAATTGACACAATTCATCAAAAATTCTTTGTTTGCATAAAGATTATTCGTCCATTTATCATAACCTAGTTCTAGTGGCTGGAAGTTTTTATCCAATTGATTTTTAATCACATCACCATCCGAAATGACAATCATTTTGCTTTCTTTCCCACTGTTTTTGAATGTGTTATCTTTGAATGCCAAAACTCGATTTTCATAAACTGAATGAAATTTTCCTTCTAATAAAACGGCCACAGGATAATTTCCGCCACCAACAAATTCTTTTTGTTCTGGACGTTCTTCAACCATATTCAGATTTATTTCTGATGGTGTTCCGATTAGTTTAGAATATTTTGATGACGTTAATAAAACGGTTTTTTTGATATCATTTTTTAATGGTTCAATTGGATTGGTAAATTCAAATTTTATCACATCCAAATTACTCACAATTGGATTTGATGATTCGCTGTAAACCGCTGGAGAAAAAAACCACGGAAATTGAGTATATTGAGTTGCACTTCCTTCTTGACCAGTTGCCAGCGAAATAGGTGTATTCATTATATCTTTTATCAAATCGGGTTTAATTCGAATTCCGTATTTGAAAAATTGGTCGTTCAAATTCAAATCTCTAGGAAACGCTAGATTTTCACCAGTTTGCATCAAACTATCCATTTCCATACTGACATGATCCAACAACCAAAGTGTTTTTCCTCCATTGACAATAAATTGGTCAAGAACTTGTTTTTCGGCATCAGTAAAGACTTCGGTTGGTTTTGCAATAATGGCTAAATCGTATTTTTTTAAATATTTCAACGTTTCAGTTGGATTTTTAGCAACAGAATCTAAAGTAAATGTTCCGATGTAATAATTATCGCGAACCGATTTTACAAAATCAGCAATTAAAATATCGTGTAATTCGCCATTTCCTTTTATGATAGCAACACGTTTTTGCTTTTCTTTTGAAACCGTATTGATGGCGTTGGTAAAAGCATATTCAAGATGTTGAACCGAACTCACTACTTTGTCAGCGGTCGATGCACCCATCATATTTTTTAGCAGAGGAATTTTAACGCTTTTATTTCCACAAGTTGCAATTGCCCATGGAAAAACAACTTCTTGGGTTTGTTGACCTTTGTCATTAACTGTAACATTAACAGGCATTAAACCTCTGTCGAGAAATGATTTTATGGTTTCATCTTTGTT
>DAOLYL010000237.1:0-1820 GCA_035425765.1 Flavobacterium sp.
AAAACTATTCTGTAAACCCAGAGTATTTAGTAGATACTGACGGCGATTTAATTGGCGATGGTGATTTGATAATAGAAGATGGTGTTTTTGGATTTTATAACGATGTTTTTGGCGAAAACCCAACCATACCTATTACACAAACTGATGGAAAATCACTTTTAAGTATTATTGAACGTCAAGCTCGTTTGACTGAGAACAATCTAATTTTTGCTTCTAATATTGCTTTTTCTAAAACATCTAAAAAAGATTTATTAGACAATGATTTCTATATTTTTAAAGCCAAATTTGAATCTGCTGGAAACCTTTTATCACTTCTTGCTCGTGCTTCAAAACAATTAAAAAGTCAAGGTGGTGCAAACACCATTTTTGATGTTGAATTTTCGCAATATCTAAAAACAGAAGTGGAATTTATCAAACATTGGACGTTATTCAAAAAAACTGTTTTTGCGATGCGAAGCTTTGCTGGTATTGCTATTCCTTATGGAAACTCTGACGACATTCCTTTCTCTCGAAGTTATTTTGGTGGTGGATCAAATGATAATAGAGCTTGGCAATCCTACAGTCTTGGTCCTGGAGCAAGTGGTAGTATTTTGGATTTTAATGAAGCCAATATGAAGTTAGCGTATAGTGCCGAATTGCGTTTCAACCTTTTTGGACAATTAAACAGTGCCGTTTTTGCAGATTTTGGAAACATTTGGAATGTTTTAGATAACACTACAACGGAAACAGCCATTTTTAGCGGATTAAAATCGTTAGAAAACACAGCTATCGGAACAGGATTTGGATTTAGATATGATTTTAATTTCTTTGTAGTTCGTACTGATTTTGGTTTTAAAACCTATAATCCAGCACGACCAGAAAACCAAAAATGGCTCAAAGAAATGCGCTTTGACAAATCCGTATTAAATATTGGAATAAATTATCCTTTCTAAAATTAGAAATTATTATTTTTGTAAACTTAACTTTTAAACAAAACAATACAATGGCGCACAATATCAAACCTGGAGTTGCAACTGGAGATGAAGTTCAAGCAATCTTTAATTATGCAAAAGAAAAAGCATTTGCTCTTCCTGCAGTAAACGTAATTGGTTCAAGCACTATCAATGGTGTTATTGAAACTGCTGCTAAATTAAACGCACCAGTTATAATTCAATTTTCTAATGGTGGCGCAGCATACAACGCTGGTAAAGGTTTGTCTAACGAAGGTCAAAAAGCAGCCATTCTTGGTGGAATTGCTGGAGCAAAACATGTTCACACTTTAGCAGAAGCTTATGGCGCAACTGTAATTCTTCATACTGACCATTGTGCAAAAAATCTTTTACCATGGATTGATGGTTTATTAGATGCTTCTGAAAAACATTTCGCAGAAACAGGAAAACCATTATTTTCTTCGCACATGATTGATTTATCAGAAGAACCAATTGAAGAAAACATCGAAATCTGTAAAGAATACTTAGCTCGAATGAGCAAAATGGGTATGACTTTAGAAATCGAATTAGGAATAACTGGTGGTGAAGAAGATGGTGTTGACAACTCTGATGTAGATAGCTCAAAATTATACACCCAACCAGAAGAAGTAGCTTATGCTTATGAAGAACTAATGAAAGTTTCTCCTAAATTTAGTATTGCTGCAGCCTTTGGAAACGTTCACGGTGTTTACAAACCAGGAAACGTAAAATTAACTCCAAAAATCTTGAAAAATTCTCAAGACTATGTTCAAAATAAATTCAACACAGGTCACAATCCAGTTGATTTTGTTTTCCATGGTGGTTCAGGTTCAACAATCGAAGAAATTAGAGAAGCAATTGGATATGGCGTAA
>DAOLYL010000238.1:0-1582 GCA_035425765.1 Flavobacterium sp.
GTAAAAAAGCAGAAGTTAAAAAAGACGAAGTTGTTTCAAATGAAAAAACTGAAACCCGAAACTTGCAACTCGCAACTCGCAACCCTGACGCTTTCATTTCGCCATTAATAATCTCAATTGCTCAAAAAGAAAATCTTTCAATCGAAGAATTACAAACCATTCCAGGTTCTGGAGCAGAAGGAAGATTACAAAAAAGCGATGTTTTCAATTATTTGAAAAACCGTAAATATCCTATTCAGTCAAAACCGATATCTGACAACCGACAATCGACAACTTCATCTTATCCTAAACCAAAAATCAATTTCGTAGAAGGAAAAGACCGAATTGTAGAAATGGACAGAATGCGCAAAATGATTGCCGATCATATGGTATATTCTAAGCAAACTTCGCCTCACGTAACTTCTTATATTGAAGTCGATGTGACAAATTTGGTGAGTTGGAGAAACGAAAACAAAGATAAATTTCAGGAAAAGCACAATGAAAAATTGACGTTTACACCAGTATTCGTTCAAGCTGTAGCAAAAGCTGTAGCCGATTTTCCAATGATTAATGTTTCTGTGGATGAGAAAAATATTATCGTTCACAACGACATCAATATCGGAATGGCAACCGCTTTACCATCAGGAAATTTAATTGTTCCAGTAGTGAAAAACGCCAACGAAAAAGATTTAGTTGCGTTAGCAAAAGATGTAAATACTTTGGCGGAAGCTTCACGAAATAACAAATTAAAACCTGAACAAATTCAAGGAAGTACGTTCACGATTTCCAACGTAGGAACTTTTGGAAGTTTGATGGGAACACCAATTATAAACCAACCTGAAGTTGCGATTTTAGCTTTAGGAATTATCAAAAAACGTCCCGAAGTTATCACAACTGAAAAAGGTGACGAAATCGCCATCAGAAGTATGATGTATCTTTCTTTATCGTTCGACCATAGAGTAGTGGACGGATTTTTAGGAGGTTCATTCTTACGAAAAGTAGGCGATTATTTAGAACAATTTGACACAAACACAACAATATAACATTATGGAAACAGTAATGACACAAGCAATAAAAATAACTAAAGTTTCACAATCAAGAGTTTCAGAAGTAAATCTTGAAAACATTACCATGGGAACCAATTTTACCGATCATATGTTCATTTGTGATTATGAAAATGGCGAATGGCAAAATCCACGAATTGAACCTTTAGCATTGATTCCAACGCATCCAGCAGCGATGGCTTTACATTATGGACAAGCTATTTTTGAAGGAATGAAAGCAACTTTAGGGAAAGAAGGAACGCCATTATTATTTCGCCCAGAAGAAAACGCAAAGCGGATGAATTTTAGTGCTGATAGAATGGGAATGCCTTCATTTCCAGAAGATTTATTTGTGGAAGCATTAAGGCAATTCACCGCTTTAGAGAAAAATTGGATCCCAAAATCAACAGGAAGTGCGTTGTACTTGCGTCCGTTTATGTATGCCGATGAAGCGTTTATCGGAATGCGTGCAGCAACAAGTTTCAAATTCATCGTAATGGCATCGCCAGCCGGACCATTTTTTAGTAGAAAAATCAAATTATTTGCAGAAAAAAAATACG